>JAZUGI010000039.1:0-38332 GCA_045641125.1 Akkermansia sp. | reverse complement strand
TCCAGGGTGCCCGCGGTGCCGGCGAACGCCGTGCTCACGGAGACGCGCGGCAAGTATGTGTTCGTGGCAGAGAACGGGCACGCCAAGAAGGTGGACATCATCACCGGCGGGACCACGGAGGACGGTGCCGTGAGCGTCTGCCAGGGCTTGAAGCCCGGCATGCAGGTGATCACCACCAACCTGGCGGAGCTGGAGGACGGCACGCCTGTCACCCCGGAATCCGCACAATAACCCCCTTCCCCCCATACAACCATGTTTTCCGAATTCTTCATTCACCGTCCCAAGTTCGCCTTCGTCATCTCCATCCTGATGATGCTGGGCGGCATCCTGTGCCTCACCAAGATGCCCATCTCCGAGTACCCGGAGGTTTCACCGCCCACCATCACGGTGCGCATGACCTACGCCGGAGCCAGCTCCGAGGAGGTGGCGGAAGTGGTGGCAGCCCCCGTGGAGGAGCAGCTCATCGGCATGGACGACCTGGAGTACTTCTACTCCACCTGCGGCAACGACGGCTCCTACTCCCTCACCCTCATCTTCAAGGTGGGCACCAACGACGACATGGCGCAGGTGAACGTCTCCAACGCCATCAAGGCCGTGGAATCCAAGCTGCCGTCTGAAATCAAGCAAACCGGCTACAACGTGCGCAAGCGCTCCGGAGACATGCTCAACTCCATCTGCTTCACCTGCGACGAGAACAAGATGAGTATCCTGGAGCTCTCCAGCTGGTTGCGCATGAACGTGAAGGACGTGGTGTGCCAGGTGGACGGCGTTTCCAGCGCGGATATCCTGCCGCCCCGCAACTACTCCATGCGCGTGTGGATGAACACCACCCGCATGAACGCCCTCAACATCACCCCGCAGGATGTGAAAGAGGCCATCAACGCCCAGAACATCCAGGCGGCGGCAGGCTCCGTTGGCTCGGAGGACGAGCAGTCCTACGCCACCTTCAAGGTGACCGCCACCGGACGACTCAAGACTGCAGACCAGTTCGGCGAAATCATCGTGAAACGCGGAGACGACGGCCACGTGACCTACCTGCGGGACATTGCCACCATCCAGCTCGGCTCCGAGCGCAACAGCGGCTACAGCCGCCTTAACGGCAAGGACAGCGTGGGCATGATTATCTTCCGCAACAACGAGGCCAACGCCCTGGCCACCGTGATCAAGGTACACGAGTGCCTACAGGGTATCGAATACCCGGACGGCGTGGAATGGACCGCCGCGTACGACCCCACGCGCGCCATCGACGCCACCATGAAGGAGAGTATCATCACGCTGGGGCTGGCACTGTTCCTGGTGGTGCTCATCACCTTCATCTTCCTGCAGGACTGGCGCGCCACGCTGATTCCGGCCATCGCCATCCCGGTGTCCCTGCTGGGTGCGTTCATGGTGATGCACGTGCTGGGCTACTCGCTGAACGTGCTGACCATGTTCGGCCTCATCCTGGTCATCGGCTCGCTGGTGGATGACGCCATTGTGGTGGTGGAAAACTCCATGCGCCTCATCCATGATGAGAAGCTCAGCCCGCGGCTCGCCGCCATCCGGAGCATGAAGCAGATTACCGGCCCGGTTATCGCCACCACGCTGGTTACCCTGGCCGTATACGTGCCCATTGCCTTCTACGGCGGCATGGTGGGCGTCATCTACACCCAGTTCTCCGTCACCATGTGCGTGGCCCTCTGCTTCTCCACCATCAACGCGCTCACCCTCTCCCCTGCCCTGTGCGCGCTCATCCTGCGCCCGGCGGACAGGCAGCCGAGCCGCGCGCGAGTGGTACTGTTCGGGCCGTTCAACTGGGCGCTGGAAAAGAGCCGCGACTTCTACCTGCGCGTGTCCGGCATCCTGGTGAAGCGGGCCTGGCTCACGGTGCTGGTACTGCTGCTGGTGCTGAGCGCCAACTACATCTACTACGCGGGTCTGCCAAACTTCGTGATGAAGCCCATCAGCGATGCCACCGGCATGACCGCCAAGATGGAGGAAATCATGAAGGACCCCGACAAGCGCGCCAAGTTCATGGCGGAGCAGGCAGACCGCCGCTACAAGCCGGAGAACCTTCTCTTCCCCCGCGCGCTCAACGGCTCCTTCATCCCCACGGAAGACAAGGGTTCCCTGTTCGCCATGGTCTCCATGGAGGGCAACGCCACCGCCAAGCAGCGCACGGACAAGGTGATGCGCCAGGTGGAGGAACGCCTTTCCAAGATTGAGGGAATCGACAAGTTCAACGCCATGAGCGGCTACAGCATCACCTCCGGCTCCGGTGAGCAGAACGGCATGATCATGATTATGCTCAAGCCCTGGGAGCAGCGCAAGGACCCCGAGCTGCACGCCACCAAGATTGCCGCCAAGATCAACGCGGCCTGCGCGGATATCCCGGAAGCCAACATCATGGCCGTCACCCCGCCCGCCATCATGGGCCTGGGTGTCACCGGCGGCGTTTCCCTGGTGCTCCAGGCATCCGGTGACGCCACTCCCGTGGACCTCGGCAACACCTCCAAGATTCTCATCGAGCGTCTCATGGCCAACCAGGACCTCGTTGCCATGGCCCGCACGGAGTACAACTCTGAAACCCCGCAGGTCTTCCTGGAGCTGGACCGCGCCAAGGCCCAGGCCCTCAAGCTGCCCGTCAACACCATCTTCAGCACGCTCCAGAGCGTCATGTCGTCCTACTATGTGAACGATTTCACCATGAACGGCTTCAACTTCAAGGTGATGATCCAGGGCGACACGAAGGATCGCCGCACGGCTGACGACATCCTCAACCAGATGGTGCGCAACACGGATGGGAAGATGGTGCCGCTCTCCGCCGTGTGCTCTCTGTCCTACCGCATGGGCCCGGCATCCTACGGCCGCTTCAACCAGCTCATGAGCGCGGATATCACGGTCATGGGCAAGCCCGGCGTGGGCTCCGGCAAGGTCATGTCCTTCATTGAGGAAGAGATTGCCAAGCTCAACGCGGAGGAGAAGGCCGCCGGCAACAACCGCCGCTGGCAAGCCGCCTGGAAGGACCTTTCCTACCAGGAGCGCCAGAACGAGGGCCAGCTGGGACCGCTGCTGGCCATGGCCATCATCTTTGCGTACCTCTTCCTGGTGGCGCAGTATGAGAGCTGGACCACGCCGGTTCCGGTGATGCTCTCCGTGGCAGTGGCCACGCTGGGGGCACTCATGGGTGCCCAGTTCCACGGGCTCTCCCTCTCCATCTACGTGCAGCTGGGCATCCTGATGCTCATCGGCCTGGCCGCCAAGAACGCCATTCTCATGGTGGAGTTCAGCAAGGTGGACCACGAGTCTCACGGCACGCCCATCAAGGTGGCTGCAATCAACGGCGCGCGCATGCGCTTCCGCGCCGTGATGATGACCGCCATTTCCTTCATCTTCGGTGTCATCCCCCTGCTCATCGCCACCGGCTCCGGTGCCGCCAGCCGCGTGGAAATCGGCGTCACCACCTTCTACGGCATGCTGCTTGCCACCTGCTTCGGCATCTTCCTGGTGCCCGCCCTCTATGCCCTCTTTGCACGCATGAGGGACTGGACCGCGCAGAAGTGCGGCAAGAAAATCCCCATGCCCGGGCAGAACAAGCGCAAATAATCCCTGCCAATCCTGAAATTTCCAAGGTCCATCCGGTTCCCGCCGGATGGGCCTTTTTTCTGCCTCACGCCTTGCGGCAACCCTGCAAGAGCGCAATGAGAGCGGAATCGGATGTCAGGTCCTCGGGCAGCTCACCTTTTTTGTTCCGGATGCCGGGATTGGCGCCATGCTCCAGCAACAGGCGGCAGGTATCCATATCCCCCACATCCACCGCAGAGCGGAGGGTGGCCTGACTTTCTTTGTCGCAAGAAGCCTTCATGTACGGGGCAGAGCGCCGCCGGGCGCGTTGGGGGGTGCCTCGCTTAGCGCGCGTTGCGGTACTTGCCGAGCAGGCTCTGCAAACCACCGCTCGCGGCGGCCTGTGCGTAGAGCTTGCCCGTCTTCCAGTTGTCGAAGGTGAAACGGCCGGCCTCCGGCATGGCGTTCTCCGTGCGGTACACGCGGTACTTCAGGCTGTTGCGGGTGAAATAGTCGTAGGTGTCATCCGAGCCGTAGTACATCATGTTGGTGTAGGTGGAGGGCGACACCACCGACATGGTGGAGGGGGTCAGCAGCTCCGTGCGGCTGATGGTGCTCACAGGCATCAGGGAGCAGGAAGACAGGACCAAAGCGGCTACGGCAAAGGGAACAATGTGTTTCATGCCGCGCATCATAACACTTCCCCGCGCCGGTGAAAAGCCTGAAATGAATATCATCCACCGCCCGCCGCCACATGTGTTCCAAAGAATTTTGCGGACCCATGATTCGGGGTGAGCACGAGGCGACAGTTACTCCTTTCCGGTGGAACGGGGGTGGAGATGGGTGACGAAATAGACTCCGACGGCAATGAGTGCGACCGCAAAAATCTTCTGCCAGGTGAGGACATCCAGCCCCATGAGAACACCGGCAGCGGCGGCAACGGCGGGCTGCACGTAGTTGTACGTGGCCACCACGGGGGGCTTGAGGTGGCGCTGCCCGTAGATAAGCAGCAGGTAGCTCACAAAGGAACCGAACACCACCACGTAGGCGGCTCCGAGCGCGGCATCCACGGTAACCTCACCCCAGGGTGCATCCGCCATCTCCGGGGCCACGACGGGGAGCAGGAGCACGGTGGAGATGGTGAAGAGCCACTTCATGAGCGTGACCGGGCTGTACCGCTTCACCATGCGGCCGAAGAACACAAAGTAGCACGCTGCGGAGAACTGGGACACCAGGCAGAGGGCATCCCCGAACGGATGGCCGCTGATGCCGCCCTGCACCCCGCTGCCCAGAATGAGCACCAGCGCGCCCGCTGCCGCCAACGCCACACCGCCCACCATGCGGCGCGTTACCACCAGGTGCAGCACCAGAATGGAGAGGATGAGCGTGAACACGGGCGTGGTGGTGGCAATGACGCATGCGTTGGTGGGGGAGGTATACTGCAGCCCCCACACGTAGAAGAACTGGTTGATACCCATGCCGCAGAGCGACATGCCGGTGAGCATGGGCAGATCATGCCGCCAGTCGATGCGTTCGCGCGGCAGGAAAAGGGAGACGAGCCAGAAGAGCGCGGCGGCTCCGGCAATGCGCATCATGCCCAGCGTGAGGGGACCGATGGCCCCGCCGGCCATGGCCACCTTGCACATGGGGCTCATCAGGCCGAAACACACCGCCGCCAGACAAGCCGCCGCGTGGGCGCTGAAGCGGCGCGCCTTGCGCATCCTAGCGCGTATAGAGAACATGGGTGAACCCCTCGTACCGCTCCAATTCCTCGCGGTGGGGGAAAAGGTGCGCGAATTCCGGGAAGTACGTGTCCGCCTCGAAATCTCCCTGCACCTCGGAAACGTGGAGCCGCTCCATTCTCCCGAGCATGGCGGCGTACAGCTGGGCGCCGCCGATAACCATCACCTCCGCATCCTGAAGCTCCATGCGCTCCAGCTCTGCAAGGTCGTGGATGACCACCGCGCCCTCCGCCGCGTAGCCGGGGGTGCGGGTCAGCACAATGTTCTGGCGCCCGGGCAGCGGGCGTCCCAGGCTCTCCCAGGTCTTGCGCCCCATGAGGATGGGATGGCCCATGGTGAGCCGCTTGAAAAGCTTCATATCCTCGCTGAGCTTCCACGGAATGCCCTGCCGGATACCGATGGCACGGTCGGCGGCCATGGCCACCACTCCTGTAAAATACGGAATCATACGGAAACGTCCGCCTTGATATGCGGGTGGGGATCGTAGTTTTCCAGCGAGAAGTCCGGGTAGTCGAACCCGTCAATCTCCATGACACCGGGGTTGATGCGCATGGTGGGCAGCGGGCGGGGTTCGCGCGTGAGCTGCAGGCGCGCCTGGTCCAGGTGGTTGCGGTACAGGTGCAAATCCCCGAAGGTGTGCACGAACTCGCGCGGCTCGTAGCCGCAGACCTGCGCCACCATCATGAGCAGCAGCGCATAGCTGGCAATGTTGAAGGGCACGCCCAGGAACAAATCACAGCTGCGCTGGTAGAGTTGCAGGCTCAGCCCGTGTTTCTCCCCTTCCCTCTGCGCGGGTACCACGCAGAACTGGAAAAGGCAGTGGCAGGGCGGCAGGGCCATGCCGTCCACCTCCGCCACATTCCACGCGCTCACCAGGTGGCGGCGGCTCCATGGGTTGTTCTTCAAACCGTCGATGAGTTTGGCAATCTGGTCGATACTGCCGCCCTTGCCATCCGGCCAGGCGCGCCACTGGGAACCGTAGACGGGGCCGAGGTCGCCGTTTTCGTCCGCCCACTCGTCCCAGATGCTCACGCCGTGCTCCTGGAGGTAGCGCACATTGGTGCTGCCCTTCAGGAACCAGAGCAGCTCATAGATGATGGAGCGCAGATGCAGCTTCTTGGTGGTGAGACAGGGGAAGCCCTGGCGCAGGTCAAAGCGCGCCTGACGCCCGAAAACGCCGATGGTGCCGGTACCGGTGCGGTCCTCGCGGCCCACGCCGTTCTCCAGCACATCGCGCAGCAGGTCCAGGTATTGTTTCACGGCGGGGGCTCCGGATTAGAGGTTGAGGGCGGCGCGAATCTGTGCGGCGTACTTCTCCGCCTTTTGGGCGAAGGAAAGCTCCGGCTCCTTGTAGAGGATGCCGCGGGAAACGTTGATGGTGGGCGGGGCCGTGCGGGTGCCGCCCATGAGCGCGGAGAGGTCACCCCCCTGCGCGCCGAGCCCGGGGATGAGCAGCGGGGCATCCGGCAGGTCCGCCAGAATCTGGCCGTTGGCGTTGGTGAGCCCCACCACCATACCCACCTCCGTGGAGGCATTCTCCGCCTTGGCGCGCTCAACCATATCACCCACCAGCTGGTATACGCGGCGGCCGTTGGCCAGCACCTGCTGCTCCACGTCCGCAGAGCCGGCATTGGTGGTGACAGCCAGCAGGTACACGGCCTTGCCGGGGCGGTCCAGGAAGGGCTCCAGGATATCGTAGCCCATGAAGGGGTTGAGCGTCACCGCATCCACGTCCATGCGGTCGAAATAGGCCTGCGCGTAATACTTCTGGGTTTCGCCGATATCGCCGCGCTTGGCATCCAGGATGACCGGGATGTCCTTGGGCATATCCGGCAGCAGCTCCTCCAGCACCTTGAGACCGGGCAGGCCCATGGCCTCGAAGTACGCGATATTGGGCTTGTAGGCGGCGGCGTACGGCGCGGTTTCCTCCACCACGCGGCGGAGCCAATCCGCCAGCTCGTTCATGTTCTCAGACTGCGGGCGGGGGTCCAGCCCCACGCAAAGAGCGGACCGCGTGGCCGCGATGCGGGCAGAAAGCTTTTCCGTGAATTTCATGATGCGGGGATTATACCACACCTCCGCCCGAACGCAAGCACGGAGGCTATGATGTGCCGTGCGTGCAGCGCGTACGTACGGGTGGGTTATTTCCGCCCATGGGCGGAGAGCTCGCGGCGCTGGCGCGCGCAAAACTGCAGGTACTCGCCGAGCTTTTTGATATCCCCGGCATGGTAGAAGTACACGATACGCATGCCGCTCGTGGTCTTGATGCGGCGCGGCAGCACGCGCACACGCCCGCTGACGGTGTGGCGCTGCAGGGTGGAGCGCGTGCAGGGCAGCCTGCCCATGGCCTGGCGGAGCGTGAGCATACCGCGAGGCTTGGTGAGGGTTTCCTGCGGAAATTTCTTCAGCAGGCGCAGCACCTGCGCGCGGCTCCAGTACAGGGTGCGCGGGCAGCCGTTTTTCTGGACGATGTAGAAACGCACCTTGTTGCGGTGCAGGAGAATCCTGGCGGAAGAGGCCTTGATTCCGAACCAGGAACCGGCCTGCACGGAATCCACGGTGTTTGGGGGCGGCAGCTGGTAGGGGCTGCCGGTTTTAGGGTTCATGCCCGGCTTTGCCACCAGCAGGCTTTCCGGGTAGATGACACCGGGGATATTGAAAAGTTTCACCCCGCCCACGCCGCGGCGGGTCCGCATCAAAGAGTTGGGACGCACGTTCATGGCCTGCCAAGCTAACAGGAGGAGCGCCCGGACTCAACGAAATCGTTGCCGCTGCGACACCATGCCGGGGGCGGCATGGTGTCGCGGCGGTAAGATATTGCCAGGCAGGGGAATTCATGGTAGCATGGGGACATGCCATTCAACTTCGAGAATGCGGTGGATGAAATCCTGCGGCGCGACACATCGTACGCGCCGGATGCGTACGGCTTCATGCGGCAGGCGCTGGACTACTCCGTGGAGCAGTTCCACAAGAGCGCGGACGACCCGCACCTGAGCGCGGAAGAGCTCTACCTGGGCTTCTGCGCATACGCGCTGCAGGAATACGGCCCCCTGGCGGCCGCGGTGCTGGAGCACTGGGGCATCTCCGGCTCGAAGGACGTGGGCAACATCGTCTACAATCTCATTGATGTGGGTGTGTTCGGCCGGCAGGAGAGCGACACCCGCGAACAGTTTGACAATCTGCAGCCCCTGGGCGAGCTGCTGGATACACCATACGAAGCATGACAACAACACCGCAAGAGGGAGCCGCGCTGCGCTGGCCGGCAGAATGGGAACGGCAGGACGCCGTATGGATATCCTGGCCGCACCGGGAGGACTTGTGGCAAGGCGGGCTTTCCGAGCTGCTGGAACGCTATGTGCAGCTGGCTGCGGCCATTGCGCCGCACGCCCAGGTACGCATCAACGCGGCGGAGAGGCTCCACCCCGGCATACGGACATGCCTGGAGCGCGGCGGTGTGAACAACTTTTGCCTGTACAACCACCCCACCAACGATGTGTGGTGCCGCGACCACGGACCCATCTTCACCCAGCGGCAGGACGGCTCCCTGCAAGTGGCGGACTGGCAGTTCAACGCCTGGGGTGGCAAGTTTGAGCCATGGGACCTGGACAACGGCATCCCCGCCTGCATAGCGGAAAGCCTCTCGCTGCCGCGGCTGGAAAGCCGCATGGTGCTGGAGGGCGGAGCGATTGAAGGCAACGGAGAGGGGCTGCTGCTCACCACGGAGGCCGTGCTGCTCAACCCGAACCGCAACCCGGGGCTGGACAAGGCGGCTGTGGAGGCTGAGCTGCGCCGCATGCTGGGCGTGAAGGAAATTTTCTGGCTCGGCCAGGGCATTGAGGGCGACGACACGGACGGCCATATCGACGACATGGTGCGCTTTGTGAACGCGGAGGCGGCGGTCTCCATTGTGGAGCCGGACCCGCACTCCCCGCACTACCGCAACCTGGCGGAAAACAACGAGCGCCTGCAGGATTTGCGCACACCCGCCGGGCACCGCGTGGAAATCATCCCCCTGCCCATGCCGGAGCCCCTGGTGGCGCAGGATTGGCGACTGGAGCAGCTGCCCGCCAGTTATGCAAACTTCCTCATCTGCAACAACGCCGTGATTGTGCCCGTGTTCATGCAGGAGAAGAACGACGACCGCGCGCTGGGCATCCTGCGCGAGTGCTTCCCCGGCAAGCGGGTGGTGGGCATTGATGCGCGCCGCCTGGTGATAGAGGGCGGTGCCATCCACTGCATCACCCAGCAGCAGCCGGCAGCAGCGAAATAATGTACAGAAAAAGCCCCGCACGGACAAACCGGACGGGGCTTTGCCTTGGGCGGCTGTTTGAACTCAGCAGCCCTTGAAGTGGATGATATCGCGCAGGGGCGTACCCTGCGGAGTAATGGCGTCCCAGTCGAACTGCACGCGGTAGCTGTGGCGCGAGCCTTCCTCCTCCACGAACACCAGGTCTATGCCGCCCACGCCGGCGTGCTGCTGCACGCCCTTGAGGCTGGCGATATCCTTTAACGGCATGCGAACGGTGTACAGGGTGGGATCTGCGGAATCCCGCACCACCTCGTCGAACACCACTTTTTCATAGTCTTCGTTCACAGCGAAGGGTGCATCCTGGATATAGGCGTTCACGCACTTGAACTTGGCGTTGGTGCGGAACTTGAACACCAGCGTGTCGCCGTTCTCCAGCGTGAGCTCCTGGTCTGTCACCTTCACGTCCTGCTGGGAGGTATAGAAGACGGTCTTGCAGCCCTTGGGGGCAAAGGTTTCGGAGGTGTCCAGAATCTTGCAGGAAGCCTTGGTGAGATAGGTGGGCTTCATGCCGAAGGTGTAGTTGCCGGCGTTCATGAGCGGCGTGCCCATGGCCTTGTTCTGCTCCGGCGTTCCGTTGTTGTGCGGCAGGTTCAGGGCGTGGCCGAGCTCATGGGCGAGCCCGCCCAAGTACTTGGTGAGCAGGCGGCCCTTGGGCGTGTCGTCTCCCAGGTACTGCAGGTCGAAATCGCCGTAGTCCATGGCGAATGCAGTTTTGCCCACACCGTAGTAGGGAACGCCGCCGGGATTCTCATCGCTGTACTGGTCATCCAGCCAAGTGGGCATGAGGATGAAAGTGTGCCCGCTGCGCAGCTTCTCCGGGTGCGCGGCGAAGTATTCCGCGATTTCGGCCTGCACCTTGCCGTGGCCACCGTTGTACGGGTAGTCCTTGTGGGGGAGCTTGCCCTTGATGCTGATGATATCCACGTTGCCGTTGGGCAGCAAGGCCATGCCGAAGGAGCGCGCGCCGAAGCCGTTCCTCTGCATAGCCTTGCCGTAGAACTGCTGCACATAGGTGAACAGCTCGCTGAGGCGGCGCTCATGGTCCTTGGCGGGATCCACATCGCAGCCGTGGAAATAGACAATGTTGAGCTGGTGCTCGCTGGGGGCGAGCTGGATGCTGTCCGCCAGCTTGGCTTTGGCTCCCTCAGAGTAGTTCTCGGGAATATCCGCCGTGGCGGCGCAAAGCGGCAGCATGGCCGCCAGAGCAGTAATGATGATTGGTGTCTTGGTGTTCATGATGTATGGATGAAGAGTGATTAGCAGCCCTTGAAGGATTTTACCTCAATGAAGGGCGTACCCGCGGCGGTGATATCCGCCCAGTTGAAGGTGACGCGGTGGGTGTAGCGGGTGCCGTCCAACTGCACGAAGACGAGGTCGATACCGCCCACGCCCTTCTGCACATTTTCCCCGCGCAGTTCCTTGGCGCCGGCCAGGGCGGCGATGGCATCCAAGGGGATGCGTACGCAGTATTCGCCGGGTTTGGCGGGGTCCTGCTGCGCATTGGTGAAGGCCACCTTCTCATAGTCCTGGTTCACGGCAAAGGGGGCATCCTGAATGTAGGTGTTCACGTGCTTGAAATTGTTTCCGGCGCGGAAACGGTACACCAGCGCGCCATCCTCCAGCTTCAGCTGCGGCTCCTCCACCGTCACGGGGCTGTCGGATGCATAGAAAGCGGTGTTGGCGCCGAGGGGGGCGAAGGTTTCCGAGCAATCCAGAATGCGGCAGGTGGCCTTGGTGAGATAGGTGGGTTTCATGCCGAAGGTGTAGTTGCCGGCACCCATGAGCGGCGTGCCGAGCTCCTTCATTTCCTCTGCGGTGCCGTTGTTGTGCGGCAGGTTGAGACCATGGCCCAGCTCGTGGGCCAGACCGCCGAACCACTTGGTGAGCAGGTGCCCCTGCGGTGTGGGCGCCCCCAGGTGGCTCAGGTCGAAATCAGCATAGTCCAGGGCATAGCAGGTTTGCCCCACACCGTAGAAAGGCACGCCGCCGGGGTTGGTATCGCTGTATTCGGCATCATGCCAGGTGGGCATGAGAATGAGGGTGTGGTGGCTGCGCTTCTTTTCCGGATTGGCTTGAAAATAGGCGTTCACCTCTTGCTGCACCTTGCCCTGGCCGCCGCTGTACGGGTAGTCCTTGTGGGGGAGCTTGCCCTTGATGGTGATGATATCCACGTTGCCGTTGGGCAGCATGGACATGCCGAAGGAGCGGTGGCCGAAGCCGTTGCGGTACATTTCCTTGGCGTAGAACTGCTGCAGGTAGAGGAACAGCTCGCTGAGGCGGCGCTCATAGTCCTTGGCCGGCTCGATATCGTTTCCATGGAAATAGACGATATTGAGCTGGTGTTCGGTGGGGGCGATTTTCACGCTGTCCGCCAGCAGCTTCTCCGCCGCTTCGGAGAAATGGGAGGGGAAGGTGTCTGCCGTAGCGGAGGAAAGCGGCAGAAGGGCAGCCAGGGCCGCAGTAGCGAGTGTTGTCTTGGTGTTCATGAATGAGTTTGGGGAAACAGGTTGAAAAAAAGCCACCGTCACGGCATGCCGCACGGTGGCTGGTAAATGGAAAAGCCGGAGCTTACATGCAGGCGCGCAGGCGTGCCACAATGTTGTCCTTGGAGGTGGCTCCCACAATGGTGTCCACCAGCTCGCCGTTCTTGAAGAACAGGAGCGTGGGAATGGAGCGGATGCCGAAGCGGGTGGCCAGGTTCTGGTTGCCGCCCTCGTCCACATTGGCCTTGCCCACCTTGGCCTGTCCGGCCAGTTCGGTGGCAATCTGGTCCACAATGGGGGAAATCATCTTGCAGGGACCGCACCAGGTAGCCCAGAAATCCACCAGCACAGGGATGGGGGACTTCAGGACTTCCTCTTCAAAGTTGCTTTCTGTAATCTGGAGTGCCATATGAGTGATTAGATGCAGATGCGTGCAGAAACGTTCAAGGATTTATTCCTCTTCCTCCTCCTCATCGGCTGCGGGAGCTTCCTCGGTGTCGCCGCCGTCTTCAGAGGCGTCAACGGGCACGGCATCTGCCGGCCAACCCAGGACGGGCTCAATCTGGCGCTCGCCGTGCTGGTCAATCACAAACTGCTGGTAGCAGAAGACCAACATGACCACCACAGCAATCCAAGAGGCCACAATCAGCCAGGTGGGGGTGGGAACATCCTCTTCAGGCTCCGCAGTGGGGCGACTGAAACCGGCAGGCTTCACAAAGCCGGCAGGCATGGTGGGAGAGGAGGGCTTGCCCAAGGGAACCGTGGCGGTGGGCATGGCCACCGTGGCAGTGGGCTTGGTGGCCGGGGTGGCCGGTGCGGAAGCGGGCTGGGCTGCCGGAGCCGCAGGGGCTGCCGGGGCAGCGGGCTTGGCGGGCACGCTCAGCGGCACCGTGGGCGTCACGCTCGGCGCTGTGGGTTTGGTGGGTACGCTCAGCGGCACTGTGGGTGTCAAGCGCGGAGCAGCGGGCTTGGTAGGCACGCTCAGCGGCACCGTGGGCGTAAGGCGCGGCGCGGCGGGAGGCTTGGGTGCAGAGACGGGAGAGGGTACCGGCGGAACGGGATGCGGTGCTGCGGGGGGTGGTGGAGGCGTGCTCATAATGTTAGTAAAGTCAGGACGCACAGTTTGTGCATTTCCTCTATTATGCAAATTCGCATCGGGATTGCAAGCGGAAAACGCGCATGGCGGCATTTTTTTGCGAGGAAGGAGGGAGGGCGGGGTTACTTGGCCTTGCGCGGCGGCTCCTGCTGGGCCTGGTAGAGGGCGGGTTTGCCGCCTGGTTCCAGGGGTTGCTGCCAAGAATCGTCCTTCTGTATTCCCAAGAGACGGCAAAGTGCCACATCGCTTCTGCGGGCTTCCAGAAAGGGTTTCAGGTTGGGCACAACACCGCCGTTCTCGGCCCAAGGTTGCTCGCCGGCACGGTAACGCAGGAGAAAATCTGTGGTGTATCTGGGATGGCGGGCAATATTGAACGCGTACTCCATCATGGAAAACGCGCGTTCCTTGCGGCCCGCCAGCATTTCATTCTGCCCCCACTCCAAAAGGTTGAGCACATAGTAGGCGGCCCAGTTGTTAAGCATGCAGTTGGGCAGGCCGTCCCCCGGATACATGCGGCGCATCAGGATTTCCGCCTCATCGTTGCGCTGCTGCACCATGAGGTTATTCACCAGGATGGGCACCATGAAAAGCTGGCGCGGGTTGCCCTGCAAGGCCAGGCGAACCATACGCTCGCGATCCGTCTCAGACTCTCCGGATGCCCCCAGGAAGAAATATTCATCCACCAGCACGGAATCCGGGTAAGATTCCATGATTTCCGCCAACAAGGCATGGCGGGCGGCGTGCTTTTCCGGACTCGCCTCCGTGGCGAGCGCGTTGTAGCTCCACTGGGCTTTCCAGGCCGGCCACAGGCGCGGTACCAAGACCACGCAAACAGCGGTGATACCGAGCAGGACGAGAGCTTGCACGGCAGACCCCACCGCCCCCTGCTTCTTGACCGGGACATGAGCGGCATGGCTACCACTGGCCCAGTTCTTACCGGAGAAAAACCCTTCCCGGCTGTGGGGGAAGGGGGATGCGAGCAACCCGCAAGCGAAAGCGGTCATGCAAGCCAGGGAGAAATCATGCCACACGAAATCCAACCCGGCGCAAGCCGCCATGCTGGCCAGGATAATGAAAGCCATGGCCGCCTTGACACGGCGTGCGGGGGAAACGAATTCGGAAGCCATGGTGCGCAGCCCCGCCACCAGATGGGAGATAATGATGAAGGCCATGCACACCAGGCCGATAATGCCGTAGTCGCACCATGCCTGCAGATATTCATTGTGTGCATAGTTTGGCCATTCCCACTCGTTGAAAAGCGGGGTAATCACCCAGCCTGCAGAGGATGCGCCGTGGCCCCAGAGCGGAGCATCCGCCGAAACGGAGCAGACGAGACGCCAAATGTAGAAGCGCAGGTGCGAATCTATCTGCGAGGCGGACTCCAGCCAATTGCCGCCCAAAAAGAATTCATAACCGGCAACGCAACCACCGGCTACCAGCACAGCCCCCGCGGCAAATCCGCCCCATCCCAGCTTGTGCTCGGAGAAAATATGGAAGAGCAGCCACAGGAAAAGCCCCAGAAACACCAGCAGCGGCAGCAGAACCCACACGGAACGCGTGCCACAGAAAAACGATACCGCCATGCCGCCCATCCCCAGCAGGGCCATCAGCCACACATACCACCGCCGCGGGGCGGTCCATAGCAACCGCATGAGCGGGAGGGACCCGCACAGCATCAGAAACATACCGGCAAAATTCTTGTAGACGTACAGGGTGACAGGCAGGCTGTTTCTCCCGCTCAACCCCACGGAAGGGCGGCCGAACCACTCCGGGCAGGCCCCGGGTAGTTTCGCCACGAAAAAGCCGGCAACATTCAGCAGGAGAGCCGTTGTCAAGATGGCGCCGATACCTTGGGAACGCTCATTCTGCGCCACCAGCATGCCGGCGGCATAGAATACGAAACAACCGCAAACAATCCCGGCCTCACGCCACGATTCCACCACGGAACTTCCGTTCACCCACAGGCAGCGCGCCAAAAAATAGCCGCCTACCGCGTAGGAGCACCAGCCCAGCCACCGCAGGGCAACCACCGAGCCTCCACGCAACATCCCCGCCACTCCAAGGGCAACAGCAACTATCAGCCCCAGCAACACAGGCAGGTAGGAATATGCATTGGCTCCCAAGAGCGTCATGGATGCCACCCAGGTGAGAACCAGCACAATCCCCGCCGCACGCCCGCACCACGTACCGCTCAGCCGCTTGCTTCCAAGTTTCGTCTCCATGCACCCAGCATAGCAGAACGCACGCGCGTGGGCAAGCCTGCACACATGGGAAGCGGCAACAATCAGCTTGACGCGGCGGAAGAAATGTGCCAGAGTGGCGTACGGGATGAAAATTGCTCTAGCACTCACCGACCAAAGCTTTGCCGCCACCAAATCCGTAGGCATCTTCAACGTATCGCTCGGGCTGGCAAAAGGATTGGCGCAATGCCCGGAGGTGGAGGAGCTGCACATCCTTGGCAACAGTGAATGCAGCGGGCATTTCAAGGATGCGCCCTCCAAAGTGCGCGTTCATTTGGCAGGCAAAGCCGTACCGCGGCGCTTCGGGCGCATCTGGTGGGACCAGGTGGGCGTGTGCAACGCCATCCGCCGCATCGGGGCGGACTGGGCCATCCTGCCCAAAGGCTTCCCCCCCTTCTTCCCGAGCCTGGGGCATACCAAACTCGCATGCTATGTGCATGATGTGAACTGGGAGTACTACATGGGCAACACCGCCCCGGGGGATTCCCCCTTTCCCCGGCACGAGCTGCTGTACTTCCGCAACCTGGGCATACGCGCGCTGGAGGTGGCGGACCTGGTGCTCACCTCCACCCGCTTCAACAGGCAGCGCTACCACTCATACGTGCCGCATGCGAACGTGGCCGTGGTTGGTATCGGCTTTGACGGGGCCGCGCAGACGGAGCGCCCGCACCCGGGGCGGGACATCCTGTTCTACGTCTCACCCTTCCCGCACAAGCTCACCACCCTGGGCATTCAGAGGCTGAACGCCTGGCTGGCCCAAAGGAGCGATGCGGCAGACATCCGCATCCACCTGCTGGGGCGCCTGCCGGAAGGCACGGCCCTGCCCTCCGCACAATGGATTCACCATGGCCGCATGCCGCAGGAGGAAATGGAGCGCATCATGCACGGGGAATGCCGCGCCGCGGCGTATTTCTCCGCGTATGAGGGATTCGGCATGCCACCCGTGGAATGCCTGCGCAGCGGGCTGCCCTGCGTGGCATCCGCCCTGCCCCCCATCCGGGAAAACATACCGGGGCGCTACCTGTTCGACAACGCCTCGGAAGCCTCCTTCATCTCCACCCTTAACAACGTGTACGATGCGCCAGCCACGGCAGACACCCCTGCCTACCCCACCTGGAGAGAGGTGGCGGCCCGCTGCATTGACGCCATGAAAAACTGTGAATAGTCTTGCATTCCCCGCTTGGCAGGTATAGAATCCGCCGTCTCTCTCCATGCCTCACATTTGCGCCATCTTCACCCACTATTCAGGCCCGCAGCGCACGCTGACCTGCCTGGAGCGCTTGGCTCAACAGACGCGCAGACCGGAGAGCATCCTTGTCATCAATAACAGCACGCAGGAAGACCCCGTGCTGGAGCAAATACACGAGCTGGGCACCCGTCTCTTCGACACCGGCACCGTGCATATTCTGCAAATGGAGGCCAACCTGGGCAACGCCGGCGGCTGCTCCCGCGGGATTGCCCATGCCTTCGGCAAGCTGAATGCAGACTACGTGTGGGTGCTGGACGATGATTCCTGGCCGCGCCCGCGCACGCTGGAAGCCCTGCTGAACGTGCCGGACGATGAAGAGACCGTTCGCATGAGCCTGGTGGTGGATCCCGCCAATGAAGACGAACTGAGCTGGCCGCTCACCTTTGCCTCCGGGGCAGAAAGCCATCCCTGGGAGAACGCCGTCACACGAGACGAATTGCCGGAAGGCAACGTCATCCCCAGCCGCGGCGGCTGGCTGGGTGCCCTGTATCCCCGCGCCGCCTGGCAGAAGGCAGGCGTTCCCACAGAGGAACTCTTCATCCGCGGCGAGGACGAGGAATACCCGTGGAAAGTTCGCAAGGCGGGGTTCCGCTTTGTCACGGTGCGGGATTCCGAGCTGGAGCACCCCTCCGCCAAACGCGCACTCATCCGCTACAGACTTGGCCCCAAGACCTTCTTCTACGAACCGGGACTGCCCATTTCCCGAGTGTACTACAAGGTGCGCAACTGGGCTTGGCTGCAGCGCCTGCGCATGCCCCACAACTACCCGGTGCGCCTGGCCGGGTGCGGGGCCTACCTGGTGCTCTGCTGCTGCGGCATGCTCGCCAGCGGGGATTTTCACCTGCGCAGCCTGTACACGCTCCTGCGCGCCCTGCACAACGGTTTTTACGGAAAACTCCGCCCCTACTGATTTTTTTCAACATTTCCTGAAAATTTGTCTTTACAAACCAGATTTTTCCGTTATCATTGGGCACCCCGAAACGTAAAGCTTCTCCAATCTAACAACAATCAACCAGTACAAACATTATGAAGGTCCTTTCCTCACTCGCATCCATGAAGCGCCGCCACGCAGACTGCCAGATCGTCAAGCGCAAGGGCACGCTTTACGTCATCTGCAAGAGCAACCCCAAGTTCAAGGCCCGCCAAGGCGCCACCGCCGGCACGCGCCTGAGCAAGAAGGGCGTCAAGTAAACACTTCCCCCAGCCCGCTTCATGCGGGACGAATGACAAGAGACCGGCAGGCAGACTACGCCCCGGTCTTTTTTTTCATGCACGGCAGATGCAGGAAAACACTGTCCAGACCCGGATACTCAACATCGGCGATTTCACCTTCGAATCAGGCGAAACCCTGCCGAACATATGTCTGGCGTATGAGACCTACGGCAAACTGAGTGCCAAGCGGGACAACGCGCTGCTGCTCTTCCACGCGCTCACGGGCAGCCACCACGCGCACGGCTACAACGCCCACCTGCCGGAGGCCGGCAGCTTTTGGAGAGAGGAGAACCATGAGGGCTGGTGGAACCTGATGATCGGCCCGGGGAAACCGCTGGACACGGACAAGTACTTCATCATCTGCATCAACTACCTGGGCAGCTGCTACGGCAGCACCGGCCCCGCCTCCACCGCACCGGACGGCGAGCCGTGGGGCAGCCGTTTCCCCATGGTGAACGCAAACGATCAGGCGCGCGCGCAAATCAAGGTGCTGGACCACTTCGGCATAGACCGCTTCTACATGGTGGGCCCCAGCCTGGGCGGCATGCTCTCCCTCTGCGTGGCCAACCTGTGGCCGGAGCGCATCAAGAGCATCATCATCATCGGCAGCGGCTACAAGCCCCAGATAGACCACAAGCTCTGCGGGTTCGAGCAGGTGCTCGCCATTGAGCTGGACCCCGCCTACCAAGCGGGCCGTTACGCGCTCTCCGCCCCGCCGCTGCGAGGGCTGGCGCTGGCGCGCATCATCTGCCACAAGCTTTTCACCTACCAGCGCGGGCTGGAGAAACGCGCGCGCAAAGGCGTGGTGGACGGCAAGGGCATGCTCACCTGGTACAAGCCCACCCGCAACACGGAAAGCTACATGCTGCACCAGGGCACCAAGTTTGCCAAGCGGTTCGATGCCAACGCCTACATCCGCATCATCGAGCTTTGGACCGGGTTTGACTTTGCGGCATTTAGCGGAACGGGCGATATTGATGCGGCGTTCCGCCGCTTTGCGGAGCACAAGATTCCCTTCATGCTCTTCTCCATCAGCACGGATTGCTGCTTCACGCCGCGCTCCGTCTCGCTCTTCCACAGGCGCCTGCTCAAGAACGGCGTGGATTCCCGCTACAAGTGCATCCACTCCGTCAAGGGGCATGATTCTTTCCTGTTGGAACCGGAGCTTTACCAACAGGAGATAGCGGAATACCTGAGCCGTTGATTCCCCGCTCTCTGCTTTTTTTTTCTTTTTTTTCCTTTTGCCGCTTGCCAACCCTCGCCGGGCATGGTATATTGCATGGGTAAACCCAATTTACGCATCTGAAATGAAATTACGCTTGAACAACAACAACGGAAAACTCGGCTTCACGCTTATCGAGCTGATGGTGGTGATTGCCATTCTGGCCAGTGTTGCCGCCATCGGCTATCCGGCCTACATGAAACACATGCGCGACGGCGAGTTGCAAAAGGCCCAGGAGAACCTCAAGTCCGTGCATCTCATGCTCACGGAGTTCAAGCAGGATCACAACACCTTCCCCTGCGACCGCTCTGCCGAAGACCTCACCGAAGCCGACCCCGACATCAACTTCGGTGTGCTGACGGGCGACTACTCCAACTGCTACTTCCGCCAGCTGCTCTACTCCAAGGGTGCGGTTGAAAAGAACTTCTATGCCAGCATCTCTCCCGGTGGCCGCGCCACCAAGGAGCCTGATGACAAGAAGGCCGGTGGCAAGGCCCTTGCCCGCGGCGAGAACGCTTTTGCCTACGTGATGCGCAAGTCCTCTGACAATCCGGAGGTGAAGGAACCCGTGAACGGTTCCAACGTGCCCCTGGCCATGTGCGGCATCTACCCGTCCGACACCCCGTACAGCGGTGACCAGATGGTGTTCGACAACACCTCCTTCGGCGGCAAGGCCCTCGTCCTGAGAACGGACGGTTCCGTAACGGACCTTGAGAAGGATTTGGAGGAGAACGATGACGACTCCAAGGCCACCTTGAAGAAGAGTGTGGACATCTTCCCGGAGAAGAGGGACGGTTCCTCCACGGCGCCGAACTACTACGTGCTCAGCCCCGAGCTGTAAGGGTTAAAAGAACCACTTTCGAACAAACCCCCGCCCCGTCTGCCCAGTGGCTTTTTGCAGCTTGCCTTGGAATGGGAATTGAAGGCTTACGGAAGCGGGCAGTTGCGAAGTTCAGCCAAGCGGCGGATAACCTGCTCAATCACGTTGGCGGGGCAGGATGCACCGGCCGTAATGCCCACTTTGAGCACGCGCTGCATATCCGCCGCACCGCGCGGCAGGGGGCGCGCCGTCTCACAGTGGGTTTCAAAGTCGTAGCAGCGGATGCAGGAAGTGCTCTCCAGGCACGCGGCATCCTTCACAAAGTAGGTGTGCACACGCCCACTGGCAATCTGGGCCAGATGGGTGGTGTTGGAGCTGTTGTAGCCGCCGATAATCATCATGGCATCCAAATCCAGGTCCAGCAGCTTGAAAAGGGCATCCTGGCGGCTCTGCGTGGCATCGCATATCGTGTCGAATGCATGGAAGCGCCCTGCTGAACCGTCACGCCGCACCACAGCTGCATGCAGGATTTCCTGAATGCGGGCGGTCTCGCTCTTAAGCATGGTGGTCTGGTTCGCCAAGCCTATTTCCTGCAGATGCAGCTCCGGGTTGAAGCCCGGCGACACGCGGTCTGAGAAATGCTTCATCAGGTCGGCGGCGGTGAGGCCGCCGGTGATAAAATCCGCCACCATTTGGGCCTCCCGCTCGTTGAGCACCATAATGAAATTGCCGGTGCCGTCCTGCCCGCAGGATTGGGAGGCGGTGGCCATGCTTTCCTCATGCAGGGCCTTGCCGTGGATAACACTGGTCACGCCGGCTGCAGCATAAGTGCGCACGCGGTGCCACACCTTGATAACATTGCCGCAGGTGCTGTCCACCAGCTGAACCCCCTTCCCCTCCAGCTTGTCGCGCATGGAGCGGGTGACGCCAAAGGCGGGCACAATGACCACGTCCTCCTCCGTCAATGCATCATAGGCGGGATCGTTTTCGCGCCAGGGGAGGTGCAGAAGCCCCAGGGCATCCAGTTGGCTGTTCACCTCCGGGTTGTGGATGATTTCCCCGATGAGCCAAATGCGGTGCCCCTTGAAGAGGCGTATGGTGGCGTAGGCAATCTCGATGGCGCGGCGCACACCATCGCAAAAGCCGAAGGAGTCCGCCAGATAAAGGTCCAGATTGGCAAGCGCGAGGTGGTTGCCGTTTGCACGCAGCTTGTCCACCAGGGGGCTGGAGTAGCGGCTGATATCCTGTGCCACCTGCTCCAGGACCTCCGGGCGGCGCACATTCACGGGGCGGCGTGGTTTGTTTTCCTGCATGGCGGTGTTGTTAGACGGGAAGCCCCAGAGCCTCGTACGCCAGGATGTGGCAGCCTTTCAAATCCATCTTCCCGGTGGGCAGCACGGGAATGTTTTCCACGGGAATGATTTCACGCGGGCACCAGAGGCGCGGTATGCCGCCGGAGACGAGATGCTCGCGGATGGCATCCAGCTCCTTGCCGAGCTGGGTGTTGTGCACGGCGGAAAGCAGCACCAGGGCCTCTCCCTTCTGGGGATCGGGCACGCCCACCACGGCCACGGCGCGGCCGGTGAAGCCCTCCGGCACGGTGACGAAGGCCTCCACGGCCTGCTCCACCACCTCGTGCGGCACCATTTCACCGCCAATCTTGGAGAAGCGGGAGCGGCGGCCGCCCAGGGAGAGCATGCCGTTCAAATCCACGCTGCCCAAATCACCGGTCTTGAACCAGCCGTCTTTCAGGATTTCACGGTTGAGCTCCTCCCGCCCGATATAGCCGTTGAATATGTTGGCACCCTTGATCCACAGCATGCCCTGGCGGGAAAGCGGCAGGGTCACGTTGTCGTCATCCGGGTCCGTGATACGCACAGCCTGGCCGGGAAGCAGCTGTCCCACGGAGCCGCGCCTGTATGCCTGCACGTAGAAGGGTTGTTCCGGCGTGGAGCCGGTCTCCTCCAAACAGCAGGCTACCACGGGAGAAGCCTCCGTGAGGCCGTAGCCCTCCATGAGCTTCACGCCGCACTTCTGCTGGAATTCGTCTGCCACGCTTTGCTGGAGCTTCTCTGCCCCCACCACGAAATAGTGGACGCTCTTGAAGGTCTCTGCCGTGGCGCGGCGCAGCATGCTGCGGGCGAAGGTGGGGGTGGTGACCACCAGGCGGCACTTGTGCTTTTCGATAAGCTCGTTGAGGCGCTTGGCATCCAGGGGCGAGGGATAGGTGACCATGGTGATGCCGAAAATGGCGGGCATCAGCGTGCTCACGCTCAGGCCGAAACTGTGGAAGATGGGCAGGCTTGAAAGGATGGCGGCATGCTTGGGCATATCCACCTTGCAGTTCATCTGCAGAATCTGGCCCACCAGCATGGTGTGGGTCATGCTCACGCCCTTGGGCTCACCGGAGGAGCCGGAGGTGAACAGCAGAGCCGCCTCATCCTGCCCGCTGCGGGCATCCAGGTGGAAGGTTTTGTTCACCAAGGGCATGGGAGCCAGCTTGGCGAAGGCCACCCAGGTGGCAATCTTGGCCATGCCGAGACCCTTGAGCACGCGCTCGATGTAGATGATTTGGTCTGCTGGCGGCCAGGGGAACTGCGGCAGCTTGGCCATGAAGGGACGCGCCGTGATGAAGCGGTGGATGCCGCTCTGGCGGCAGATGCTCTCAAACGCCGCCTCTGATGAGGTGTAGTTGATATTCACCGGCACCACACCTGCCAGAATGCACGCAAAGTTGGCAATGACACCGCCCTTGCCAGGCGGCAGCAGCACACCCACGCGAGGCTCGTTGATGTTGTCCTTGATCCAGCGGGCAAGCGCCATGGACACACCCAGCAGCTTGCCGTACTCGATTCCCGTGTCGTCCAGCCCGTCCTCCAGCCGCACGCCGGAGTGCTTGCGCATGCCCTCCACCAGCAGGCGCGCCAATGACACCTGCAGCTGCGGCAGGGCCGCGTAATGGCGGGCAGAGGCTTCCATCCACGCCTCCAGCACGCGGTCACCCGCCAAGGGGCCTGGCTCCAGCTTGGGGCGCACATCCACCACGGCGGTATCGTAGCGCGGCTGCTCTGTCACCACCCGCTCGTAGCCCTTGCGGTAGAATCCCACAAACACGGGTACCGGGGCAATGTGGAGCGCCGCCAGGTGCATCATAAAGGGCATGGGTACATCGCTCAGGCAGGCCAGGTCGCGGTTCGGGATGCCGGGGATGAACATCACGTCGCGCCCCTGCTGCAATTCCGCCAGTATCCGCTCGCGCAGCTCGCGGCTGTCGCAATGGCGGAAATCGAACTCCAGCACACGCCCGGTGCCTTGCAGATAGCGCTGCATGGCAGGTTCCGGCTGCAGGTGCCGCTCCATGAGGTACGATACGCTGCCGGGACCGCCCATCGCCTTCACCAGCACCTCCAGCGTCTCGCGGTCGAGACGGCACGGCAGGTACAGTGAGGGTTGCGGCGGCATATTTTCCTCTCCGTGTATGCAAACCTTGGCCATAACACCAAAAAGTATACCATACTCTAGCTTTCTGTCAAGCTGTCTCTGAATTCTGCTCGAATTTTGCTGCATCCGTGCGTTTTTTGGGGGGAAAATCATTTTTTGTTGCTTTATAGGGTAGGGATGAAACAACAAGCGACCATTCCCTGCCGACAAGAAAGGCACCTACACCATCTACGAGTTTAGCCAGGGAGCATTCTACGATACGCCCGAATGCCGCCAGTACGCATCGCATTGTGCAGATTCGCCACAGCACGCCAGGCGGCGCGCGAACCTTCGACAAAATCCCGCTCCGCTTCATATACGCCGACAAGTACTACTGCGAAAAAGCGTACACCCTTTCACCGGAGACATACAAGGCCATGGTGCGGGGTATCATCAAGAAAGAGGGGCTCCGGCATTGAAAACACCTTGACACGGGCGCGCTTGGCGGGTAGCATCGTACATCTGTTAGGGCAGTCATGACAAACACGACAAAGGAGGTTTCTGTAGCATTTGCAAGCGATGCCAAGGGCATTCTTCCGCTAAAGGTGGCACTGTGGTCGGTGCTGGAATCAGCAGCACCGGAAACAGCGTGCAGCATCTATGTACTCTGCGACGGCATGCCGGAGGAAATGCAGGAGGACTTGCGTGCATTGGGCTGCAAGGCCGGTGGGAGGCACAGGGTGTCCTGCATTGCCGTAGATGATGTCATCCCGGAGAATTTGAAGGGAGTCTCCCGCTTGCCGCGTGCAAGCTGGGCACGCATTTTCCTGCCGCAACTGCTGCCGGATATCAAACGCATTGTCTATCTGGATACAGACACACTGACCTGCGTGGACCTGCACCAGCTGCAGGAAATGGACATGAAGGGCGCAATGGTGGGTGCGGTGATGGAGCAGGTATCCCGCCCCGGCTCGGATTTCAACGAGAGGCTGGATATCCCGCAGAGCTGCGTGGGATACTTCAATTCCGGCGTGCTGCTCATGGATTTGGAAGCCTTCCGGAGGGAGAACATCATCCCGAAGCTGCTGGATTTTGCGGAACGCTACAAGGACGTGCTCACCGGGATTGACCAGGATACGCTCAACGGGGTGCTGTGGGACAGGACCATCCAGCTCCACCCGCGTTGGAACTGGCACGACGGGCTCACCCGCAAGATGATAAAAAACAATCCCACTGCCCCCGTATGGCAGGGCAATTCCCCGCTGCACTCCGTGGAAGCAGCGTTGAGCCCGGCCGTGCTCCACTACCAGGGGCCGAACAAACCCTGGCGCTACAACCACCGCATGGAGCGCAAGCGCTATGAGGACTGCATGCGCCGCGCAGGGCTCGATGATGCCTTTCCCCTGCCCGGATTCAATCTCAAGGATGCCGTGAAACGCGTACTCTACATTCCCGTGTACGCGCTCACGCGGCGCCGTTTGGCCAGACTGGCCAAACGGCTGCATGCCAGAATGGGAGATGACTGCGGCACGGCCGCGCACCCGTGAGCTCTTGGGAAACGCCATACAGAGGCTACACCCTGTTTAGGATGCGTCCTGTGAGTTGTGTTCCCTGCGGTGGCGCTTCCCGGGCAGCCCCTGATGTGCGGATATACGGGCTTTCACGCAGCTCATCAGCATATGCCCGGCATGCAGGAAGGGATGAACCAGCGCATGCAGCACGCCACGCGGGGAGAAGTTGTCGTACGGTTCCCTCCTGCTCACGCAGCTGTCCAGATCCGTAACATGCCCGCCAATATCGGATACATCCTCCATCTGTGAAAACAGCGTGGGATACAGGGCATACACGGCCACGCCGCACGGGCTGGCCAAATGCCTGCAGTAGAAATTGTCGATGGCGCGGTAGCGTGCCATCCACGCCCAGATACCGGATTCGGAGGGCAGATTGTCCAGCACCCTGTCATACGCATCTGCAGAGAGGATATATGCGTGGGTGGCCAGCACGCCGTTCACCTTCCACAGGGTGGTTGCGTGCTCCTTGACGATACGCCTGCCGTAGGGCTCCGGGCGATGGTAGCCCAGGTAGAGCATGTACGGGCCATGCAGGGTCTCCAGCGCGCGCGTGAACAGCACATCCGCACCGGATACGCCGTCTGCGCGTACATCGTCCTCAAGAATGAGTACATTTCTCCATCCGCGCTCACGGGCCAGTTCAATGGCGCGGCGGTGGGAGAGCACGCAACCGGCAGCACCGGCCCACATGCCGGCGCGCTCACCCGTGCGCTCGGTGAACCAGGGTGCTTCGCCATACCCGGGAAGTTCCTTTCCGACCACGGCATTGATGCGCACCAGACGCTCCGGCGGAACGAATTTTCCCACATTCTCCATAAATGCGGTGTAGCGGTCCGTGCGCGATTCCATGTTGATGACAACCACGCCGTCTATCCCCTTCCATGCCTCCGGGCTGATTTTTTCCAAGAAGGGGGGGGAACCGGCCGCCTTCTCGCTCTGAACGGGCGAGGGCAGGCGGCGGAGGTAGCGGCACACGCGCAGGCTGTTCCACACCTCCTCCAAGGCGTACAGGGGGTTGCGGCGCAGGTAGTGGCGGTTGTAGATGCGCCCCGCCGGGCGTTCCGGCTCAGCGCGCTCCTCATGTTCGCGGATGACCTCCAACACCTGAGAATACAGGTTGTAGCGCTCCACCAGCAGGCGGCGCGCCTCCCGCAATGCCGGCAGGCGCTTGCTGTACTCGTCTTTCTCTATGGCCTCCTTGATGATGCGGAGGGCCTCCGGCGGGTTGTCCACAGGGATGCGGATAAAGCTCTGCGGCGGCAGCACCTGCTCCAGCTTGGGATCGCCCGCGTAGAACGGCAGGGAAAGGCAGTAGATGGGATCCGCCACCTTCTCCGTCCAGTGGTAGGGCTGCATGGTGTTTTCAATGGCCACGTGGTAACGGAAGGAATCCAGGGCCTCGCACTTGCGGTCGATTTCGCAAATGCCCTGCCCCTTCCACACAAAGCCCGGCAGGTTGGCGTACAGATACTCCAGCAGCTGGTGGCGCTTGTAGTGGTTGGTGTGCCGCATGAGCTTGCGGGAGCACACGTTGGAGACAAGCTCCGTCTTCTCAAACTCCGGGAGCGCGGCCAGCTCCTCCATGGTATGGCCGGTCATCTGCACCAGGCAGCCGCAACCGCGGCGGTAGTGGCGGTGCCGCAGCACCTGCGGGTCGCAAGTGGTGAGCAGGTAGTTGAACTGGCGAGTGTAGACGGGGGACTGCGCCTTGATAATCTGCGGCTCCTGCGTCACCAAGATGGTGCGGTCCAGCGAACAGGCCAAATCAATGTGGTTCGCCTCGTGCGGCAACTCGTCGTACACCACCGCCCAGTCGTAGTCGCGGCATGAGAGGTCGCGGGTGAACTCCACACCGCACCACTCCGTGCGTTCCGGCAGAAAGCGCGTCTTCCAGGATGATATGATGAGAACCTTCATTGCCAAGGAGCTGTTTGCGGCACGGGCCTTGCGGAATTCATTATAGCAAAAGCCGGCATGCTTTTCCAGAGAATTCTCATTCACCGCCGCGGGCAGGCACCGCGCGGGGCAAAGAAAAAGGCTGACAACAGCAGGGCGGTGTGGTATCCTGCACGCATGGCACAGGGCGATTACTGCTCATACCTCGACCGCTTCCCGAACGTCAGCCTGCTCTGCATGGGCGACCTGATGCTGGATATCTTTGTGTACGGCAAAAGCACCCGGCTCTCTCCGGAGGCCCCGGTGCCGGTCATGCTCTGCCAGAAGGAGCGCAGCATGCCCGGCGGCGCCGGCAACATGATAGCCAACCTGCGCAGCCTGGACTGTGCCGTGCATTTCATCGGCGCCGTGGGGGACGATTCCAGTGCGGATTCCCTGCATGAAAACATGGCGGCGCTGGGGGTGGACGATTCGCAGATGCTGCGGCTCCAGGGTTACCCCACCCCGGTGAAAACGCGCTATGTGGCGGGCCAGCACCACCTGCTGCGCGTGGACAGGGAGCAGCCGATGGAGCTCACGGACGAACAGGTGGCAACCCTGCTGGACCGCGCGGAGCAATGCCTGCCGGAGGTGGACATGGTGCTGCTTTCCGACTACGGGAAGGGGCTGTTCGACGAACGCCTGACCCCTGCCCTGATATCCCTTTGCAACAAGTACGGCAAGCGCGTGATTGTGGACCCCAAGCGCACGGACTACACCATCTATGCGGGAGCGTACCTGGTGAAACCCAACCTGAAGGAGTTCCAGGGGGTGACCGGGCGCAGCTTCGACCCCGCCGCACCGGGTTTCGCCCAAGAGGCGCTGGAGGCCGGGCGCGAGGTCTGCCGCCGCTATGGCGTGGGCGGCCTGCTGGTCACCCTGAGCGAGCACGGCATGATCTACATTCCCGGCGCGGAGGGAGAGAAGACGCAGTGGATACCCACGGAGGCGCGCGACGTGTTCGATGTCTCCGGCGCAGGCGACACCTCCCTGGCCACGCTCGGAGCCATGCTGGCCGCCGGTGCATCCGTGAGGGAGGCCATGCGCATAGCCAACGCGGCATCCGGCATTGTGGTGGGCAAGTTCGGCACCGCCTGCGTGAAACGGGAGGAGCTGGCGCGCGCCCTCTCCCCCACCCGCGCCAACGGCGGCATCGTTTCCGCGGAAGAGGCTGCCGCCCTCTGCGAAACCCTGCGTGCGCAGGGCAAGGTGGTGGGCTTCACCAACGGTTGTTTCGATTTGCTGCACCCCGGCCACCTGCAATCCTTCGAGCGCGCACGCGCCCTGTGCGATGTGCTCATCGTGGGACTCAACACGGATGCCTCCATCCGCCGCCTCAAGGGGCCGGACCGCCCCGTCAACGGGGAGGCTTCCCGCGCCGCACTGCTGGCCGCGCTCAAGACGGTGGACTATGTGGTGCTCTTTGACGACGACACGGCGCTGCCGCTGATTGAGAAGCTGCGGCCGGACGTGATTGCCAAGGAGGGCTACCCCATCGAGAAGTGGCCGGAGGGACAGCTCGTGGAATCCTATGGCGGGCGCGCCGTGGAGCTGCCTCGCCTGGAGGGCTTTTCCTCCACCTCCATCATCAACAAGCTTCAACACTGACACCCATGGACACCGAGTGGATCAGCAATGAAATCAACGCCGTGGCGGAAGGTATGAAAAAGCTCTCCGCATGCGCCCCGCGCATCCGCGAGATTGCAGAGGCATGCACCGCCGCGCTCAAGGCCGGCCGCAAGGTCATGTTCTGCGGCAACGGCGGCTCCGCCGCGGATTCCCAGCACCTGGCCGCTGAACTCATCGGCCGCTACAAGCTGGAGCGCCCCGCCATGCGCGCCATCGCCCTCACCACGGATACCTCCATCCTCACCGCCATCGGCAACGACTACGGGTACGACGACGTCTTCCGCCGCCAGGTGGAAGGCCTGGGGGAGGAGGGGGATGTGCTCATCGGCCTTTCCACCAGCGGCAACAGCCGCAACGTGCTGCGCGCCTTCGAGCAGGCCAAGGTCATGGGTATCACCACCGTGGCAGTCACAGGGGCCGGCGGCGGCGCCATGGGAGAAGCGGCAGACATCACCCTGGCCGTGCCCGCCACCGTTACCAACCACATTCAGGAGATGCACATCACCTGCGGGCACCTCATCTGCGAACTCGTGGAACTAGAGCTTCATGGCTGAACAACGCGCCCTTTTCCTGGACCGCGACGGCACCATCAACATCGACCGCCACTACGTCCACAAGATTGAGGATTTCGAGCCCGTGCCCGGCATCTTCGAGCTCTGCGCCGCAGCCGCAGCCAAAGGCTACGCGCTCGTGGTGGTCACCAACCAGTCCGGCATTGAACGCGGCTATTTCACCATGGAGCAGTACGAGACGCTCACCACGCACATGCGCGGCCTTTTCGAGCAGCACGGCTGCCCCCTGCTGGATGTGCTCTGCTGCCCCCACCTGAACCACCCGGACCGCAAACCCACCCCCGGCATGTTCCTGAAGGCCGCCGCCAAATGGAACATCAACCTGGCGGCCTCCGTATCGCTGGGCGACAAGCCGCGCGATGTGGCAGCCGGAGCCGCCGCCGGAGTGGGGGCCAACTACCTGCTGGATGCGCAGGCCACCGCCTGCCCCGGCGCGGCGGGCATTTTGGCAGAACCTCAACAACTCATCCCCCTTCTTTCCTGACCATGCAGAAAATACTCATCATCAAGCACGGTGCCCTGGGTGACTTCGTATTGGAAATCGGAGCCATGTTCGATATCCGCCGCCGCCACCCGGAGGCGGAGCTCCACCTGCTCACCTCCTCGCTTTTCATCAAGATGGCGCAGAAGATGGGCATCTTCGCGGATATCGTGGTGGACAACCGCACCTCCCACCTGCCGCTGGGCATTTTGCGCGGCATCGCCCGTGCGGAATATGATGTCATCTACGACCTGCAGTGCTGCGGGCGCACCCGCAAGCGATACTTCACCGCCCTGCGCTGGCTCTCCCGCAAGCCCTACCGCTGGATCGACGCCCGCACCAAGGTGGCCACCACCATCTCCAAGAAGCACGCCTGGGGCTGCGGCTCCTCTACTGCGGAAACGCTGGATTTAGCCTGGTCCCCCACCGACCTCTCCTTCCTGAAAAGCGACAACCCGGAGCTGGACAAGCTGCCGGAGCGCTATGTGCTGCTGATATGCGGCTGCTCCCCCACCCACCCGTTCAAGCGCTGGCCCGTGCCGAATTTCTGCGAGCTGGCAAACCGCCTGGCGGAGCGGGGCATCTCCTCCGTGCTCATCGGCACCAATGCGGAGGCGGCGGAGATTGGCGCGGTGACGGCGGCATGCCCCTCCGCCGTGAGCCTGCTCAACAAAACCGCCCTGCTGGACGTGCCGGAGATTGCACGCCGCGCTCTAGCCGCCGTGGGCAACGATACCGGGCCCTCACACATGGCCGCCATGTCCGGCATCCCCACCATCGCCATCTACGACCACCGCACCCGCGTGGGTGCCACCCGCGGACCAAAGTCCGTCAACCTCGTCTCTGATTCCACCATCGACCTCATCACCGTGGACATGGTGTGGGAAAAGCTGCAGCCGTTCCTGGCATAAGCGGGGATAATCCTTGCCACGTGGGCCGGGCTGTGGTATCATGGCGCGCGTTCAATGATAGAGACCCAAGAGGCACTGCATGCATGGAGACTGAGGGCGGACGCACAGCCCGCCGGGCGCACCGTGCTCGATTTGGAGGCGGACAGCCTGCACAGGCACAGGGAAAAGCTCTGCCTCATCCAGTATGCGGATGCAGAGGGCGTGTGCATCATCGATCCCCTCGCCATCGAGGACATGGGGGAATTCACCCGCTGGCTGCAGGGCGCGGATGTGTGGATGCACGGCGCAGACTACGACATGAGCCTCTTCCAGGGAGCCTACGGCGTGCTCCCGCACATGATTCTGGACACGCAGATAGCGGCGCGCCTGCTGGGATTCCGCCAGTTCGGCCTGGCCGCCCTTGTGGAGCATTTCTACGAGATTGTGCTCAGCAAGAAGAACCAGAAGGCGGACTGGGGCAAGCGCCCCATCCCCGCAGAGATGCAGGAGTACGCCTCCGGGGACGTGAAGTTCATGCTGGAGATGGCGGACAAGCTCTCCGCGCGCCTGCAGGAGCTCGGCCGCTACGACTGGTTCCTGGAGAGCTGCGCCTGCAACCTGCAGCACGGCCGCGAACGCTTTGAGACCGTTATGGAAGACCCCTGGCGCATCCGCGGCGCCGGTAAGCTGAACCGCCGCGGCCTGGCAGCCCTGCGCGCTCTCTGGGCCTGGCGTGACCGCGAGGCCTCCCAGATGGACCGCCCCGCCTTCATGGTGTGCAGCAACGACGACCTGCTGCGCTGGAGCGAGGCCCTGCAGGAGTTCCGCGTGGTGGAGCCGCGCAACCGCATGCACGCCCAGCGCGCCGCACGCTTCCGCAAGACCATCGAGCGTTTCCAGCTCATGGACGAGCACGACTACCCCCGCATTCCCAAGCGCGTCCGCCATGAGCAGGACCCCCACTTCGAGGCCCACATGGAGCATTGGACCGCCAAGCGCAACGCCGTTGCCGAACAGCTGGACATCGAGCCCTCGCTCATTGCCTCCCGCATCCAGCTGGAATCCATCTCCAACCATGAGGACGAAGGCCTGGCAGCGCTCATGGCCTGGCAGCGCAACCTGCTGACCAAATAAAGGACAGAGGCCCGCGCGAATTCCGCCCCGTACACACCCGAAAACGCCTTTACTTTGAGCATGCGGCAAGATAGAATACACGCGCACATGGACACCGCGTTTGTACCTGAAGACTACTTTGCGCGCTACACCGTGCCGGAGATATTCGGCGCGGGGGAGGCGTGCGAGGTGGATTTGGGCTGCGGGGACGGCGGCTTCCTTCTGGAGATGGCGGCGCACTACCCGGAGCGTCGTTTCCTGGGGGTGGAGCGCCTGCTGGGGCGCATCCGCAAAGTGTGCCGGGATGCCGAAAAGCGCGGGCTTGCGAATGTGCGCGGGCTGCGTGTGGAAAGCCGCTATTTCCTGGAGTGGCTGATTGCCCCGGGCAGCATCAGCCGCCTGCACTACCTTTTCCCGGATCCCTGGCCCAAGGAGAAGCACCACAAGAACCGCCTGGTCCAGGAATCCTTCATCCCCGTGCTGCACCGCGCGCTGGCACAGGATGGCGAGATGCTGTTCAAGACGGACCACGAGGAATATTTCCAATGGGTGTGCGAGCTGATGGATGCATCTCCCCTGTTCACCCGGGCGGAGTGGAATGCGGAGTTCTACCCCAAGACCGATTTCCAGAAGCAATGGGAAGCCATGGGCAAGCCCATCTACGCCGCCAGATTCGTAAAGAGCCATGTCCTTTGACCTGCACAGCACAGACCCCACCGGAGCCCGCCTGGGCACGCTGCACCTCCCGCACGGGGATGTGCAGACCCCCATCTTCATGCCCGTGGGCACGCAGGGCACGGTGAAAACCCTGCACCCCGCGGAGCTGGAGGAGCTGGGCGCGCAAATCATCCTGGGCAACACGTACCACCTGTGCCTGCGGCCGGGGGATGAGAGCATCCGCGATTTGGGCGGCCTGCACACGTTTGCGGGCTGGAACCGCCCCATGCTCACGGATTCCGGCGGCTTTCAGGTGTGGAGCCTGGCCAAGCTCCGCAAGATCACGGAGGAGGGCGTGCGCTTCTGCAACCACATAGACGGCGCGTACATGATGCTCTCCCCGGAGCGCAGCATGGAGATTCAGGCCAACCTGGGCAGCGATATCGCCATGCTGTTCGACGAGTGCCCGCCCTACCCTTGCGACCGCAAATACGCGGAAAAATCCCTGGGTTACACCCTGCGCTGGGCCAAGCGCTGCAAGGCTTGGGTGGATGAGCACCGGCCCATGAGCGGCCCCGGCCTGCAGCAGCATTTCGGCATTGTGCAGGGCTCCGTGTATGCGGATCTCCGCAAGGCCTGCGCAGAGGAGCTTGCCGCCATGGATTTCGACGGCTACGCCATCGGCGGCGTGTCCGTGGGCGAACCGGAGGAGGAGATGCTGCGTGCCATCGAGAACACGGCCCCCTACCTGCCGCAGGACAAGGCGCGCTACGCCATGGGGCTGGGCACGCCCATACAGCTTTTGGAGATGATTGAACGCGGGGTGGACATGTTCGACTGCGTGATGCCCACGCGCCTGGCGCGCCACGGCATCGCCATGACTCCGGACGGACCCATGCATATCAAGAACGAGCGCTGGAAGAACGACACCAAACCTATCGACCCGGAGGGGCATCCGCACGTGACCCGCTTCTCCCGTGCGGCGGTGCGGCACTTTTTCCGCGCAGGGGAAATGCTGGCGCTGCGCCTGCTTTCCTTCCAAAACCTCCACTTCTACCTCCGGCTCATGGCGCAGGCGAGAAGCGCCATCGCGGCCGGCCAATTCGCTGCTTTCAAGAGCAGCTTCATCTCGCGTTACCAAGCAAACGATATACAATGAACACCATGCTCATCCTGGCAGACGGCGCCCCGCAAGGCGGCGGTTTCAGCGGCATCATCTCGATTGTCCTCATCTTCGTCATCATGTACTTCATCCTCTTCCGCCCCCAGCAGAAGCAGCAGAAGGAGCTCCGTGAGCGGCAGAACAATCTCAAAATCGGCGACAAGGTGGTGACCGCCGGCGGCATCTACGGCATCATCCGCGAGGTGATGGACGCCGCCGTGAAGCTGGAAATCGCCCCCAACACCGTCATCAAGATCGCCAAGACCAGCATCGTCTCCCTGGTGAACAAGGACGGCTCCGCGGACGTTCCGCAGAAGTAATTGTTCCCGTCTTCCCCGCCGTTTCCCCAGAAACGTGCAAGAGGTCTACACAGCAGACGCCGCCTTGGCGGCTGATACGGCACCCCATGCCGCGCGCCTGTGCGTGGTGGGCAATCCCATTGCCCACTCGCGCTCGCCGCAGATGCAAATGGCCGCGCTGCACGCCGCCGGTATTCCCGGCACCTATGTGCGCGTGCAGGCGGAGCGGGAGGGAGACGACTTTGAGCGCACCCTTTCCGCCCTGCAGCGCATGGGCTTTTGCGGGGTGAACATCACCGTGCCCTTCAAGTACCGCGCCTTTGCCGCGGTGGATGCCTCCGACGATCCGCTGGCATCCCTCTGCGGCAGCTGCAACACGCTTGCCTGGCGCAACCGGTGGGTGGGCTGGAACACGGACGGGCCCGGCTTTGCCCGCGCCATCCGGGAATTCTGCGGGCGTGAGCTCGCGGAACTCCGCATTGTGCTCATGGGCGCGTGCGGCGGGGCCGGCAGCGCGCTCGCCTGCCAGTGCGCCCTCTCCGGATGCCGCCACCTCACCTTGGTGAACCGCCCCAAGCCGGCCCTGCAGGCGCTGGGACAAAAGCTTTCCGCATACGCTCCCGTACAGGCCGTAGCCGTAGGGGAAGAGGATGCCCGACGCGCCGCCATGCAGCAGGCAGACCTGATAGTGAACGCCACCTCGCTTGGTCTCGCCGAGGGTGACGAGCTGCCCCTGCCTGCCGATTGGCTCACCCCGCACCAGTTCGTGTACGACATCGTCACCCACCCCACTCCCCTCCAGACCGCCGCCCGAGAACGCGGCTGCCAAGCAGCGGACGGCACCGCCATGCTCCTCTGGCAGGGCGCATACGCCTTTGAAAAATGGTTCGGCACCATGCCGGACACCGCCGCCATGCGCGCCGCGCTGGTGAAGTAGGCGGCCATGCGAAAAATCTTCAGATTCCTCTGCTACGCGGGCTATAGCGTGCTGTGCCTGCTGTATCTCGGCGGCTGGATAGAGGGCGTTGCCGCTATCGGCAAGGCCCCGTGGCACGAGGTGCAGCCCTGGCTGGGCGGGAAGCCGGAAATCACCGCTTGGGTCAAGACTGGGGAATTCCTGAGCTTCACCATGAAGCGGAATCCTCAGCTGGCGGCGGAGTACGCCGAGGCCCTGCAACTGCAGACAGAAGCGGCGGATTCCTCCACGAGCTACGTCTCTCCCTCGCCATGCCGCCTGCGCGCGCAAAGCGGCCGCATCCTCCATGAGAATGTGGATATCCGCCTGGAAAGCGGAAGCACCTTCTGCACGCTCGAAATCACGGCCCGACCCGGTCTGGTGACTGAACCCCGCACCATTCCGGCCCGCTATGGAGAGGAACCCGCGTACACGGATTGGATGCCGCCCGCCGGGGCGGCGTTCCTGAAGGCGCACGGCCGCATGGCGAAAGCGTTGGACACCCTGCTGGCGCTATGCGGGGCGGCGCTGTTCGCTGCACCCTGCCTGCTTGTGGACGGAGCGCTGCTTTTGAAGTGGCGGCGCGCGCCGCAGGGGAAGCCGCGCTGGGCCAAATGGATACTGCTGCCGGTGGCGGCCCTTGTGCCTTCCTTCCTGCTGCAGCTGGCATCCCTGCCCACCGAACCGCTCTCCTTTGTGATTCTGGGGCTCTTTTTCATCATCCTGGGCGCGGTGAGCGCGCTGTTCTCCCTGATGCTCGGGGGTGCATCCACCCTCCTGACAACGTCAGAACGCCGCCAGGCCTAGGGATTCAGGATTCCTCGTCCTCCTCGTCGGGAAGTTCCGGGAAATCGTTGGCGGGGGCGGCCATATCGGGCTGGGGAAGCTCCAGGCCAATGAGCCAGGGCTGGTATTCGGCGGGCACGGGAGCCTTCACGGCAATGCGCTGCCCTGTTTGCGGGTGGTTGAAAGCCAGCTGCCACGCATGCAGCATGAGCCGCCCCGGCTTGGCCTTCTGGCGCTGCGGGTGCGCGTAGATGGGATCACCCACCAGAGGGTGCCCCAAATGCAGCATGTGCACGCGTATCTGGTGGGTGCGCCCGGTGTGCAGCGTACACATCACCAGCGTGGAATCCGTGGAGGCATCATAGCGGAGCACGCGCCAGTCCGTGATGGCGGGCTTGCCGCTGCCGGGGTTCACCACACACATCTTCATGCGGTTCACGGGGTGGCGGCCGATGTTGGTGAAGACGGTGCCCTCATCCTGCCGCGGGCGCCCCTGCACCACGGCCAGGTACACCTTGGAGGTGATGCGGCGCGCAAACTGCGTGGTGAGGGAAAGGTGCGCCGCATCGTTCTTGGCCACCACAATGCAGCCGCTCGTGTCCTTGTCCAGCCGGTGCACAATGCCCGGCCGCTCCACACCGCCGATACCGGACAAATCACCGCAGTGGAAGAGCACGGCGTTCACCAGCGTGCCATCCGGGTTGCCGGCGGCGGGGTGCACCACCATGCCGCTCTCCTTGTCGATAACAATGACATCCTTGTCCTCGTAGAGCACGGAGATGGGGATATCCTGCGGCTGAGCCTCTGCGGCGGCGGGTTCCGGGATGGTGACCGCAATGCGCATGCCCGGCTCCACGGGGGTCTTGGGCTTGGCCGTGTTGCCGTTCACCAAGATATCCCCGCTCTTGAGCAGCGCCTGGATACGCGCGCGGGAAAGCTCCGGCAAACGCCCGGCCAGATACTGGTCAAGCCGCATGCCGCCGCTGTCCTGAACCTCAATCTCCATACCTCACATGCCCGTGGGGTTGTCGATAAACACGGTGGGCAGGCCGAACTTCTCCTGCAGCAGCGCACCGAGCGATTTCACGCCGAAGGTCTCCGTGGCGTAGTGCCCGGCAAAGAGCATGTTCACCCCCATATCCCGCGCGGCATTGGAGACCCAGTGGTTCTCCTCCCCCGTCAGGTAGGTGGTGTAGCCCTTCTCCTGCACCTGGTAGATTTCCTCCCCGGCGCCGCCGCTGCACACCACCACGCGCCCGGCGGGCGCGGCGGGATTGTGGATGATTCCCGTAACCTCCGCCCCGGTGAGCGCGGCATAGGCATCCCGCAGCTCACCCACGGAGCCGTTGAAATTCCCGGCCAGGCCGATGGTGGTGCCGTGGTAGTCTATTTCCGGCGTAATGTCCGTGAGCCCCAACCCGCGCGCAATTCCGGCATTGTTGCCGAGCTGCGGGTGGAGATCCAGCGGCAGGTGCGCGGAGTAAATGGCGAGATTGGCCTTGAGCGCCGTCTCCACCTTGGTCTTCCACCATCCCGTGAGCGGCCTGAGCCCGCTCCAGAAGATGCCGTGGTGCAGAATGAGCAGGTCCGCGCCGGCGGCAATGGCATCGTCAATGGTGCGCTGGGAGCCGTCTACCGCAAGCGCCACCTTGGTAACGCAGCCGTTGTTCTCCACCTGCAGGCCGTTGAGCGCCACGGGGGCATCATGGATTTCAGCCACGCGGAGCGTGCCGTTCAAGAGGTCGACGATATCGTTGAGGGGTGTCATGGTTATTGGGGATACTGGGAATTGCGCTGGATTTCGCGGTTGAGGCGGCGGTTGAACTCCTCTGCCATGTCGTACCCGCTGCCGCGTAGGTAACGGCCCAGGGCGGCAACCTCCACCAAACGGCACATATCACGGCCGGGGGCCACCGGCAGGTTCAGATGCTCCACCTCCACGCCCAGGATGGTGGAGGTCTGGTGCTCCAGCCCCAGGCGCTCCAGCTCGGTCTGCTCGCCGGTGCAGAGATTGATGACGAGATCCACGCGCTTGTCGTGTCGGAAGGCCTTGAGGCCGAAAAGGTTTGTGACGTTGATGATACCGAGGCCGCGGATTTCGATGAAGCCGCGGCTGAGCTTGGGCGAGGCGGCGATAAGCTCACCGCTGCTGTTGCGGATGCGCACCATGTCGTCTGCCACCAGAGAGGAGCCGCGCTCCACCAGGCCGAGCGAGATTTCGCTCTTGCCGATACCGCTCTCCCCGGTGATCAGCACGCCCACGCCGCGCACATCCACCATACAGCCGTGCACGGTGGTGCTGTCCGCAAACTCGTTCTCCAGGATAATCGTGGCGCGGTTCACCAGGTTCACCGTCACCAGGTTGGAACTGAAGACCGACACGCAGTGCTCGTCCGCCATGTTGAGAAGATCCTGCGGCACCTTGCCGCCGCAGGAAAAGACAATGCAGGGAATGTCCTTCTTGAGCAGGAGCTCCAAGCGGGCGTTGCGCTCCTCCGCATCCAGCTGTTGCATATACGCCACCTCCGCCGCGCCGAACACTTGGATGCGCTCATGCGCGAAATAGCCGAAATACCCCGCCAGTGCCAGGCCCGGCCGGTTGACCGTGGGCTGCAGGATGGGGCGCGTCATGCCCAGCGGGCTGTTGAGCAACTGCAGCTCCAGCGTACCGCGGTACTGTTCGTAAAACCGCGCCACGCTGATGGATTCCACCTTTTTGACTATGGGTTCCCTCATGGCTTTCTCATCCCTATCATACTACACCCCGCCCCGCCGTGCAATCCCATTGTGCTGGCTTGCACATGTGCCCACATGATTATGGGCAACCTATGATTTTGAATAAAGGGATGCTTCACACACGCGCCAGAGTCCGCCCCGCAAAGGGGGGCCTTGCGTTGAAACGCGCCCGAAGGCCGCGCAACATGCAGAGCCATTCCGATGGCGACT
>JAZUGI010000038.1:0-2882 GCA_045641125.1 Akkermansia sp. | reverse complement strand
CCACCATGCCGCGGAGCGCAGCTGCCGCATCTCCACGCGCAGCAGCGGTGCATCCTCCAAATCATCCTCATAGTGCGGCAGCGGCATCACTACGCGGCTCTCCGCCCCCAGCGCCTGCAGGCTGCGGCAGAGCAGCCCCGTGTCGCGCCCAAAGAAACTTCCGTTCGCATGGAATGCGAACGGCGTGCAAGTGAATATCCTGGGCTGTTGCGCGCTCATCTGCCTTTTTGCCCAGCATATCACGCCCCGCCTAGCTGTCAAGGCGTTTGCTCCTCCTCTCACGCGTCTTTTTTTGCGTCAACCCTCACATTGTGCTTGCGTGAGCCGCCGCACATGCGTATAATCCTGCCCACACGGGGCATTAGCTCAGTTGGTAGAGCGGTTGCATCGCACGCAACAGGTCAGGGGTTCGAATCCCCTATGCTCCATCGGCTCCGAGCCGTTCACCATAGGACATGAGGGTGGACGGCTCCCTGTGTTTTCAAGGGTTGGCGGACATTGGCGGCAATCGGGGGAAACGCGGGTCTTGCACTTTTTCATGCACCATCCAGCCCCCTTGTGTTGCACTTTTGCTGCACCGGGTGTTGCACCGGGGGAAAGCCGCAAACCCGCATGGCAGGCGGATTGCCAGCCCTCCGCAGAATCGGTTGTCATGCACTTTCCGTTTCCTCATGCACTCGGTCATGCACCGTTGGCGCGGTGTTCAGGGCGCGGGGGCGTGCGAAAAGTTCGCGCGCAAATTTTTAGAACTATGATATAATGGACAAACTTTTGCACCTTTCGTGCGGCGGTTTCCGCCCTTCTCCCTCCTTGCGTGATTTTTTTTGAGAACGCGGCGGAAATTCGCGGTGTTCGCACGAAAAATATAGAACTGTGTTAAAATAGAAGTATAAACTAAAAAAGAAAGGAAAAAGAGACAATGGCGAGTGTAATAAAAAGAAAAAACACATGGTTCGGAACATGGGTGGGACTGGACGGTCGCAGGCATCAAAAGACAACCCGCGTCAAGGTGAAGTCCAAGGGCATGACGGAGAAGCAAACCCGCATGATTGCGCAGAGCGCGGCGGACGCAATGGAGAGAGCCGCCAAGGGCTTGACCCCCGTTGAGCAGGCAATGGAGAGCGTGCGTGCGGTCGCCGTGGCAAACGGCATGGCAATGCCCGTGCCGAGTATCGCGGACTACCTGACGCAGTTCCCCGCGCAGGCATGCGCGCGCGCTGAACAGCAGCGGCACCGCACCTTCCGCGACTTTCTGTCGTGGCTGGGAAGGGACGCGAAGCTGCCTCTCACCTGTATCTCCACCGACCACATGCGAGGACACCTGATATGGCTACTCCAGACCTACCGCAAGGGAACGGTGGACCGCAGGCGCGAACACTTGGCATGCGCGTTCAACAGGGCGCGGGACATAGACAAGTTCATCACCCACAGCCCAATGGCGGGGCTGAAAGTCAGCCAGCTCATGCGTAGTATCGGCGGGCAGGACGACACCGTGGACCGCGAGCCCTTCACTGCGGAGGAAATGCGAGTTATCCTCTACAAGTTCCCGCAGCTCTACAGCGACCTCGCGGCGGTATCGTATTATCTGGGAGGTCTGCGACTGGGCGACTCCTGCCTGCTCCGCTGGGAGAATGTGGACTTTGACAAGGGCGGCGTGTTTGTTAGGGAGCGAAAGACGGTCAAGCCCCGCTACATCCATCTCCTGCCTGAGCTGCGGGAACGCCTGCTTGCCCGCAGGGCGGCTCAGGAGGAGGGAGAGGAGTATGTCTTCCCCGAAACTGCGCGGAAGTATCAGTATAGCCCTGGGACGGTCTCTACACGATTCACTCAGCAGCTGCGGGCGTTCGGAATCCGCAAGGACGACGACGAGGACAACAAAGCCCTGCGCGGTCGCCGCAGACCTGTCCCACGCAAGAGTTTCCACAGCATCCGCCACACCGCCGTGAGCTTGGGGCGCAGCAATCCCAACCTGACCCCAGACATGGTGCGTGAGACGGTGGGACACGACTCGGAGAAAATAGAGCGGCGGTATTTCACGCCTGCGGACAACGCCAAGCTCGCCGTGTTGAAGACGCTGGCGGACATGGTGCGTCCCGACAACGACAGCGACAGCGACGCCACCTCCGCATCAGCCGCCGTGTAGGCTTACGCGCGCTCTCCCCTGCCGTGCATGGCGGGGTGAGTGCGTGCTGCCATGCGGACAAAGAGAAGCCCCGCCCGCCGAGAAGCGAGTGGGGTTTCCCGATTGGTTGATTTGCTCTCGCGCTGCCCCTTACAAGCCCCTGTGGCGCGCTTTCTCGTCCGTGCGGGGAACCAGTCCACTTGTCAAGGTCAACGGCGTTGTAGGGGGCGTGTAGAGAACAATGCTGCACGCCCTCGTTTCACCGTGGGAGCGCGGCTCTCCTACTTGCCCTGCTGATTGGTGAGCTGCCTGTAGAGGTCAAACAGGTAAGCCACGCGCTCTCCGTCATCGGCAAAGGTGCGTCCGTAGGCTTGCTCCACGGCGGCATCCAGCTTGGCATGGGCTTTCACCAGCTCTGGTGCCAAGGACGCTGCTGTTGGGTCGTAGAGGTCGGCAAGCGTGCAATCGGGGTAGAGCGCACGGGCATCCAGCACGGCTTGGGCGCAGGCTTCAATGTTCGTCCGTTGTTCGTCCGTGGGAGCAGGCCACGGGTAGTTGTTGTAGACGAGTTTGTTTGAGTAGCGGTAGCGCATCTCCAGTCGTCCGCACACAGCACGCATCCACGCCATGTGCATGGTGGAGGTCAACACGCCGAAGTGGTAGACGGTGGCATCGGGAATGACTTGGAGCAAATCGGACGAAAGTGTCTGCGCGTCCAAGAAGCCAATGGGAATGAAGCGGCGGCGTTCGGAGGACACTT
>JAZUGI010000037.1:0-7629 GCA_045641125.1 Akkermansia sp. | reverse complement strand
GCCTCCACCTGCCTGCAGCCCGTGTTCAACGTGCTCTACCGCCACAGCTGCCTGGGCGGCTATACGGAAACCGGCAGCGATGCCGCGCTCAAGTACGCCGATGCCGAGGCCGATGTGGTGACCTTCGGCCTGGGTGCCCGCCTGCAGAGCGCCGTGGGCACAAGTGCCTTCAACCGCCACACGCTGCTGGAGACGCGCGCCCTGCTCAAGCTGGACGCCGGTGACCGCGACGTGACACCGCAGGCCAACTTTGTGGGCGTGGGCGGCGCGCGGAATATCAAGAGCAGCGAGTACGGTGCATTCGGCGTGGAAATCGGGGCAGGTGTCATGATTCCGATTGGTGAGGGTGCCAGCTCCCTGTTCTTCGACGTGAGCGCGGAGTTCCGCTCCGGCTACTCCGACGTGAACGGCGCCGCCGGCTACCGTGTCAACTTCTGATAGCGCGCAGCTGTTAAGCCAACATTTCAGGCCCCGCCCGGCACCCTGCCCGGCGGGGCCTTTTGAATTCCCTTGCTTTCCCCATGCTTTTTGCTACAATTCCCCCAAGTAAACCCACCATCTCCCATGTCCAATCACACCACTCGCGGAAAACAGGTTTTTGATGATGAAATGGAAGCCCTCAAGGCCATTCGCGGCAGGCTCGATGCCTCCTTCGATGCCGCCGTGGACGCTATGCGCAAGGCTATCGAGACAGGCCACAAGATTATTGTGGTAGGCGTGGGCAAGAGCGGCCTGGTGGGCAGCAAGATTGCCGCCACGCTCACTTCCACAGGCGCTCCCTCCGTGGTGCTGGATACCATGAACGCACTCCACGGCGATCTCGGTATTGTGCAGGACGGCGATGCCTGCATTGCCATGTCCTATTCCGGCGAAACGGCGGAGCTGCTCACCCTGCTGCCCTTCCTCAAGCGTTTCGACATGACCATCATCGGCATGACCGGCAAGACCGGCTCCACCCTGGGCCAGCTCTCCGATGTGGTGCTGGATACCGGCGTGGAACGCGAGGCCGACCCGTTGAACCTGGCCCCCACTTCTTCCTCCACCGCCATGCTGGTGATGGGAGACGCCCTGGCCGTGGCCCTGCTGGAGGCGCGCAACTTCACGCGCGAGGACTTTGCGCGCAGCCACCCCGGCGGCTCCCTGGGCCGCGCCCTCCTTACCCGCATTGCTGATATCATGCGCAAGGAGTTCGCCAAGCTCCCGGAATCCGCCACCGTGCTGGAATGCATTGTGGCCATGACTGCGGCCCGCGCAGGCGCCTGCATCCTCACCCAGAAGGACGGCACGCTCGCCGGTGTCTTCACCCATGGGGATTTTGCCCGCGCCTACCAGAACGATACCTCCGTGGGCGCACGCCCCGTCTCCGAGCTCATGACCCGCAACCCCATCTTCGTGGAGGCGGACAAGCTCGCCGTTGCGGCCGTGAAGACCCTCCGCGAGCGCCGTATCGACGACCTCGTGGTGCTGGATGCGGACCGCAGGCCCGTGGGGCTCATCGACACGCAGGACCTGGTGCGCCTCAAGCTCATTTAACCCCGAATCCGCACTTTTTTTCAGAAAAATACACTTTAGGCTTGCATTCTACGAAAAAAAGGTGCATCCTAGCGCACCGCGTTTCCTGAACACCGCGTTTACACTTTAACACTATGAGAAAGTACGAAGCACTGATCGTCCTGAACATGAAGGGAGCAGAGACCCTTGATGAACTTACCGCCGCCATGACCAAGACCCTGCAGGATGCAGGCGCCAAGGTCTCCGAGACCACCAACGTCGGCCGCCGCGAGTTCGCCTACACCTCCAAGCACCTCACCCACGGCCAGTACATGCTCTTCGCATTCGAGGCGGAGCCCTCCGTCATCCGCCAGGTTCGTGAGACCCTCGCCATCGACGAGCGCGTCCACTACCAGTACTACCGCGCCAAGTAAGGCGTTCCCGTACCCACGGTAAAACCTTTTCACGGGCTTTCCCCATCTCCACGGGGAAAGCCCTGTTTTGTTGCCCCCCTACGCTCATCACGGGCCTCCCTTGCGTTCCCCTCAGAGCAAAGAAAGGTGCATTTGGCAGGATGCCAAATGCGCCTTTGCTTTTTCACGCGCGGCGGGCGCGTGCTATTTTGCCGCTCAGGAGTTGTATACCTTGCAGTAGTACTCGTCCGCCATGCGGTCGGAATCGAACGCCGGGCAGATGTCGTGCATGGCATTGAACACAAGGTCCATCCAGCCGTCCTGGTTGTCGTAGTACAGCGGAAGCACCTTGGACTCCAGCAGGTTGTAGAAGTTGTCGCGGTCGGAGCGGTCGCGGGCCTCCGGGGCAAGGCCCTCCTTGGCCTCCGGGATGATGAAGCAGTTCACGCCGTCCTTCTCGAACTCGCGCACCCAGCCATCGTTCGTGGAGATGGTGATGGAGCCGTTCATGGTGGCGGACATGCCGGAGGTGCCGGAAGCCTCGCGCGTGACCACGGGGTTGTTGAGCCACAGGTCGGAGCCGTTCTTGAGCAGGCGGCTCAGGCCAAGCTCGTAGCCGGTGAGCACGGCGCAGCGCGGCTGCTTCTCGCTCAGGCGGTTCAGCGTGTTGAAGATGTCCACCGCCGCAAAGTCCGTGGGATACGGTTTGCCCGCCCAGATCATCTGCACCGGGCGGTTGGTGCGCTGCAGCATGCGCTCGAACATCACCGGGTTCTCCGTGATGAGCGCCGGGCGCTTGTACGCTGCAAAGCGGCGGGACCACACGATGGTGAGCACATCTGGGTCGAAGAGGTGTCCCGTCTGTTCGCCCACCATGCGGAAGAGCTCCTTCTTGAGGGCACGCTTGCGGTTGCGGAACGCCGCCTTGTCCTTCTCGGCAAAGGCCTCGGCAAGCTCCGGGTCCTGCCAGTACTCGCGGTTCTGCGCGTTGGTCACGTGGGTGATGGGGCAGATATCGCTGTATCCTTCCCACATCTTGCGGGAAACCTCGCCGTGCAGGGCGGACACGCCGTTGGCCATGCGGCTCAGGCGCAGGGCAGCCAGGGTGTAGTTGAAGGTCTGCTCGTGGGGATCCAGCTTGAGCACGCTGCGCACCTGGTCCAGGGAAAGGCCATCGAAGAAGGAGAAGTTGGCCATGAGGTTGATGTCCATCTTCTCGTTGCCGGCCTCCTCCGGCGTGTGGGTGGTGAAGACGAAGCGCTTGCGCACCTCCTCCACGTTGCAGCCGTTGTGGGCAAGCATGTTGAACGCCGCGCCGATGGCGTGGGCCTCGTTCATGTGGTAGACGTCCGGCTCAACGCCGAGCTCCTGGAACAGGCGGGCACCGCCCTGGCCCAGCACGATGTACTGGGAGATGCGGGTCATCGGGTTGGAATCGTACAGGCGCTGCGTGATGGAACGGCTCATGTCGTCGTTCTCAGGCAGGTCCGTGGTCAGGAAGAACATCGGCGCCGTGCCGAAGGTCTCCGGACGCAGGAAATATGCCTTCACCCACACCGGGGCGTTGCACACGCGGATGAGGAACTTGATGTTGTGGTCCTCCAGGAAGCTGTATTCCTTGCGGCGGTACTGCACGGCCATGGAGCCGTCTTCCGCGCGGATCTGGTTGTAGTAGCCGTAGGACCACAGGATGCCCACGCCCACCAGGTTCTGGCGCAGTGCGCCCGCGGAGCGCATGTGGGAACCGGCCAGGTAACCCAGGCCGCCGGAGTAAATCTTGAACACGTTGTCGATGGCGTACTCCATGCAGAAATAGGCCACAGACTTGCTGTACTTCGGGTCAATCTCGTACGGATGCGCATACTGCGCGGGGAGGAAGGATGAACTCATAATGTCTAAACGATGTTGTTTCTCTGGTGATTCTGTGGGTGCGCTTGCGCGCGCCCGCGAAAACCGCGGTCTTTATACACCACGCCGCCCCCTTTGAAAAGCACAATCTGCATCATACACACGCGCGCAGACCCGCCCGTGCCCGCAACCACGCGATATACGGGCGTTCCACCGTGTAAGACAAATCTAACAATTATCGCCAATCCTCATTTTTTTGCTCGCCACGCCGGGGCATATCTGCTACCTTGCGCGGCGGGATGAAAACTTTGCGCAACATCACACGGTTCACCTACGAGAACACTTCCTTCCAAGGCTGGCGCGTTACCCTTTGCCGCCGCCAGTGCCACTACACCCGCTACTTCTCCGACCGTGTGTACGGGGGCGAGGAAGCCGCTCTGCAGGCTGCCATGCACGCCCGCGCCGTGGTGCTCTCGCGTTTGGAGGAATCCCCCAACCACCCGAGCCGCGTCTTCTCCCTCTGCCGCAGGGAGGAAACCGAACCTTTGCCTTCCGGGCTGAAATCCATGCATTGAATCCAGCTTTCCTCCGCCCATCTTTTCTCGCCGCGCGGCACATCCCTTGGGAGTGCCGCGCGGGCTGTATTCACCGGCTTTGCCGGCTCTGCGTTCCGGGTCTTGCACATGCGTGCACCAAACTTGCGTTTTTCCGCGCATAAGAAGCCACAAATTTCCCAATAAACACCGCGGCTGGGCAGGGGATGGCGAAAAATAATGCCGCCGCAAAGCCAGCTGCCATGCGGGTTTGCAGACTTTTTTGCAAAAAAAGTGAAAAATTTGCAAAAATTGGCTTGACGTTTCAAATCCGTTCAGGTAAAATGTGCCCACGCCCTTCATCAGGGCAGCCCGAAAAGGCAGCGGCGGTTCAAACGAACCAAAACCGCGGCAAGGCCGGGCGAGGCAGTTTTCCAGGACACGGACTTTCCGTGGCGCCCATGAACCGCTGAGAAGCGGGTTCGCCGGCTCTCTTCAGTTTTACCACAAGAGACCTTGCCGGGAGGGGGTGCCGGAGAGGATAAAGAGAGGGAGGGAAAAGGTCGTGACGCGTGCCGTGGCCCAAGCCGGGATGCTTCCTAAGGGAAGCGGAGCGGGGTATACACGGCACTGTCAGAAAGTTCGAAAGAAAATTCTGATGGTCCAGCAATTTCTACTAAATTATATTATGGAGAGTTTGATTCTGGCTCAGAACGAACGCTGGCGGCGTGGATAAGACATGCAAGTCGCACGGAGTGCCTTCGGGCACTGAGTGGCGCACGGGTGAGTAACACGTGAGCAACCTGCCCCCGAGACAGGGATAGCCCCGGGAAACTGGGATTAATACCTGATGGTCTCGCAAGAGTAAAGCAGCAATGCGCTCGGGGAGGGGCTCGCGGCCTATTAGTTAGTTGGCGGGGTAACGGCCCACCAAGGCGATGACGGGTAGCCGGTCTGAGAGGATGTCCGGCCACACTGGAACTGAGACACGGTCCAGACACCTACGGGTGGCAGCAGTCGAGAATCATTCACAATGGGGGCAACCCTGATGGTGCGACGCCGCGTGGGGGAGGAAGGTCTTCGGATTGTAAACCCCTGTCATGTGGGAGCAAGGCGCAAGCTTGATAGTACCACAAGAGGAAGAGACGGCAAACTCTGTGCCAGCAGCCGCGGTAATACAGAGGTCTCAAGCGTTGTTCGGAATCACTGGGCGTAAAGGGTACGTAGGCTGCCGTATAAGTCGTGCGTGAAAGGCAGGGGCTCAACCTCTGGAGTGCGCATGATACTGTATGGCTGGAGTAATGGAGGGGGAACCGGAATTCTTGGTGTAGCAGTGAAATGCGTAGATATCAAGAAGAAGACTCGTGGCGAAGGCGGGTTCCTGGACATTCACTGACGCTGAGGTACGAAGGCCGGGGGAGCGAAAGGGATTAGATACCCCTGTAGTCCCGGCAGTAAACGGTGCACGCTTGGTGTGCGGGGAATCGACCCCCTGCGTGCCGAAGCAAACGCGATAAGCGTGCCGCCTGGGGAGTACGGTCGCAAGATTAAAACTCAAAGAAATTGACGGGGACCCGCACAAGCGGTGGAGTATGTGGCTTAATTCGATGCAACGCGAAGAACCTTACCAAGGCTTGACATCCCGTGACAGCCTGTGAAAGCAGGTTTTTTCTTCGGAAACACGGAGACAGGTGCTGCATGGCCGTCGTCAGCTCGTGTCGTGAGATGTTTGGTTAAGTCCAGCAACGAGCGCAACCCCTGCCGCCAGTTACCATCATTAAGTTGGGGACTCTGGCGGGACTGCCCAGATCAACTGGGAGGAAGGTGGGGACGACGTCAGGTCAGTATGGCCCTTATGCCTTGGGCTGCACACGTACTACAATGCCCAGTACAGAGGGAAGCGAGCGTGCGAGCGCAAGCGGATCCCGAAAAGTGGGCCCAGTTCGGATTGGAGGCTGCAACCCGCCTCCATGAAGCCGGAATCGCTAGTAATGGCGCATCAGCTACGGCGCCGTGAATACGTTCCCGGGTCTTGTACACACCGCCCGTCACATCATGGAAGCCGGTCGCACCCGAAGTGTCAGGAGCCAACCGCAAGGAGGCATGGCCCTAAGGCGAGACTGGTAACTGGGATGAAGTCGTAACAAGGTAGCCGTAGGGGAACCTGCGGCTGGATCAACTCCTTTCTATGGAGCAAGGATGCCCGCAAGCGGCATCCAGGTCGACCCCGCGATCGGCGGGGCGGCGGCATGCGTCACGGCCCTTTCCCAAAGTACGATGTGCGATAGGCAACGAAAAATTGCGGATTGCACATAGTCAATCAAGAATGCGGCTGTAGCTCAGTTGGTTAGAGCACGCGCTTGATAAGCGCGGGGTCATAGGTTCAAGTCCTATCAGCCGTAGCTTGGCAAAGAAACCCTCTCGAAACCCGTGACCGAAGCGCCGGAAGGCGGCAGATTGACATCCGCATGGCAAAATTACAGATTGGCCAGCCTGAAAAAGGTTGGCAATCTCCAACAATTTTGTGGGAAACACAATTTCCAAGAATAGAGCACAATACAAGAATCAAGCATACAAAGCGATTCACTTGGAACGAAAATTTTAAGTGAGTCACCCGGGGTTCTGATGAGGAACCTCAGGGCTTATGGTGGATGCCTTGGTGCCGACAGGCGAAGAAGGACGCAGCAAGCTGCGAAAAGCCTCGGAGAGCTGCAAGCGAGCTAAGACCCGGGGGTATCCGAATGGGGTAACCTGATACGGACGAGCCGTATCGTCACAACCTGAACACATAGGGTTGTGAACGCGAGACCCGCTGAAGTGAAACATCTCAGTAAGCGGAGGAAGAGAAAGAGAAATCGATACCGTAAGTAGTGGCGAGCGAAAGCGGTAGAGCCCAAACCGGAGGTACTCCTCCGGGGTTGTAGGACTCAGACGTGAATACCGGAATCGATAGCCTAGCTACCTGGAAAGGTAGGCCAGAGAGCGTGAAAGCCGCGTGGGCGAAATCCTTTTCGGATTCTATGAGTATCCTGAGTAGCACATCACACGTGGAACGATGTGCGAAACCGCGCGGACCACCGCGCAAGGCTAAATACTAGTCGGCGACCGATAGTGAACAAGTACCGCGAGGGAAAGGTGAAAAGAACCGCTGCGAGCGGAGTGAAACAGAACCTGAAACCGTAAGTCTACAAAGTGTCAGAGCGGCTTTGCCGCGATGGCGTGCCTTTTGTTTAATGAGTCTGCGAGTCGGTGTTCGTGGCAAGGCTAAGCCCTTCCGGGGCGCAGCCGCAGCGAAAGCGAGTCCGAACAGGGCGTCAAGTCGCGGGTACCGGACCCGAAGCGGA
>JAZUGI010000036.1:0-48632 GCA_045641125.1 Akkermansia sp. | reverse complement strand
TCAGGGTCCACTGCAAACCGAGCAGGACCACGCAGATGGTGACAACTATCCAGGCTGTTTTATCCATGATATCTAATGGGGGGAAGGGGTTATCTGTTGAGGTGTCGGGGTGTTAGTGCTTGCGGGGCGGAACGGGGTCATAGCCGCAACCGCCCCAGGGATTGCAGCGCAGGATGCGCCAGATTCCCAGCGCAGAGCCTTTCAGGGCACCGTGCTCTTCCACGGCTTGGATGAAGTAGGTGGAGCAGGTGGGCGTGAAGCGGCAACCGCTGTTCGGTCCGCTCAGCACATGCAGCGGGCGGCTCAGGAAGCGCTTGTAGAAGAGCACCGGGAGGATGACGAGGCGTTTCAGCATGCTGCCTGTTTGTTGAGGGTGCGTTTCAGTAGCCGCAGGAAATCCTGCTCCATTTCATCATAGGCGGCGTTGGCCGCGCTTGCGCGAACCACCACCACCACAAAGCGCCCGCTGGCCAGCGGCTCCCCGTGCTTGCGCAGCATCTCTCGCACGCGTCTGCGCGCGAGCACGCGTTTGACAGCGTGGCCCATGCGGCGGGTGGTGATGATGCCGAAACGGGATTCGCCGCCGTTAGCGGTATCCGCCCGTTCGGCGGGGAGGGGGGCTGTGCTCAGAATAAGGAAACGCCCTGCTCGGGATGACCCCGCCGCCCGCACCAAGGCGAACTCGGAGGCTCGCTTCATGGTTTGGCGCCGCGTGAGCTGCATCGTTGAACAGGGCGTGGTTTCCTGTTGCGGGAATACACCCGCGCAGTGGCGGGTTTCCGCTGCCGGCGCGGCTTTAGCCGTGCTGGATAATGTGGCGCTTGAAGTGGATTTCTGCACCCTTGGGAAGGAGGCGCTTGCGGCCCTTGGCGCGGCGGCGGGCCAGGATGGCGCGGCCGTTCTTGGAAGCCATGCGGGCGCGGAAACCGAACTGCTGCTTGCGGCAGCGCTTGGAAGGCTGGTATGTTCTCTTGCTCATGTCTCTGGTTCTATTGTGAAGTTGACAGCGGCTCGCCTTTCGGCGTCCGGGGCGGATATAATAATGGATTTTCCGTGCGTGTCAAGCACCAATCCAAAAAAACACGCAAATTTCCGCCCGCATGCGCGCATATCCCGCATTTTCGCGCTCCGCGCTTTGCGGTTTTGTCATTGAAGGGGTTTCCCTCTCTGCTATATTGTCGCCGCACATGTGTGCATCAACATGATGAAACCAGAATATTGACGAAAATGATAGAGACAATAGCCAGTGCATTGTTGGAGGAATTGCCGTTGAGCGCGGCGGATGCCGCGCGTCTGATATTGGAGACAACGGAAAAGGTGGTGCCGCGGGCCCAGGGGATGAACCGCATGGAGCTGTTGCAGCTTCTGCGCCGCATCATCGCCCTGGGCGTAGAGGAGCTAGCCAAGGAGGAGGATACCGTCACCTTTGAGGTGGCGGGGTGGGCCAGCATTGAGCAACGCTCCAAGCGCCGCCCCACCACGCGGCGCGATTTGCGGCATTTCATGCGGCGGTTCCTGCGCAAGCCCGGTGTGGGGAAGCGCCCGCTGCGCGCCATGAGCACCAAGGAGTGCATGCGGCTGCTGGAGGATACATGCGGCACCACGCCGTCCATGTTCCGCAAGGGCCGCATGATCCTGCACAGCATTTTCGAGTACGGCATCCGGCAGGAGTGGTGCTCTGTCAACCCCGTGAGCCGCATCAAGCCGCCATCCGTGGAGGAAAAGACCATTGCCCCGCTCACGCTGGAGGAGGTGAAGCGGCTGGAGGAAACCGCGCGCAAACCGAAACACCGCGCCATGCGCTTCTCCCTGAACCTTATGCTCTATTGCGGGGTACGCCCCACGGAGGTGTCGCGCATGGTGCCGGAGCGCGATATCGATTGGGCCGGGCGAGAGCTCATTATCCGCCCCCAGACCAGCAAGACCGGTGGCGGGCGCGTGATTCCCATGCGCAAGGCGGCCCGCATTCCGGAGCAGGAGCGCGTGATTCCCGCCAACTGGCAACGCCGCTGGCAGAGTTTGCGGGAGGATGCCGGATTCACGGATTGGCAGGCAGATGCCTGCCGCCACACCTTCGCCAGCTACCATGCCCGGCATTTCCGGGATTTGCCCACGCTGCAGCTGGAGATGGGACACACCGGAACCTCTCTTCTGCAATCCCGCTATGTGACCGGGTTCCTGTACAACAATGCGGATGTTTTCTGGAAATGACGGGGCGCACCGGCATAATTGTTAGGCGTTTCTCATTGACAGGGCATGCGCCATAGGTTAAGACAGAGGGCATGGAAAGCAGTGGGAAAGTGAGGTTGTACGTGTCAAACGTGTGCTTCCGCAACCAGGGGCGTGGAGATGAGCTGTTCAACATGTTCGGGCGGGGCATGCGCCGTGAGTTCGGGGCCTACCTGTTATGCTGCGCCTTTGCGGATTCCAGTGCCACCTACCGCAGTATCGTGGAGAATTTCGCAGACCGCCTGCAGACCGGCATTGTGGAGATGAGCGACCTCACGGAGGGTGCCCCCGCCATGCTGGATTCCATGAAGCATCTGACCGGCGTGTACACGGATGGCAACCTCTTCACTTTCTCCGAGCCGATGGGTGAGGAAAGACCCTGCCGCAAGCCGGGGAAGGTTCCGTGCCTGCGCGTGGCGTATGTGAAGTTCAAGGACGGTACGGCGCGGCGCTACTATGCCATAACGGGCACGGTGGAGCTGTGCCGCAAATTCATACACCTGTTCGCAGAGCGGTACGGCATGCCGATAGAGGATATTGTTTCTGTGCGCGAGGTGGGGTTTCCGCGGGCGCCGTATGGTTGGTACCTGCGGTTGCTGGGCAGTTCTCCCGGTCATTTGATGTCGCGCCGCCAGCTTGACATGCTGCTCGAATCCCACCAGGATATGGGGCTGTACCGTTTCTGATTTCCCATGACCCGCATCTGGCAGATGGGCGGCGCGCCCTGGCAGCTCCCCCCGCATGGGGCGGTGATGGGTATCCTCAATGTCACCCCGGATTCCTTCTCCGACGGCGGTGAGCACGCAGCCCCTGCCGCTGCCTTGGCCCACGCTGTGGCTCTGGCGGAGCAAGGGGCGGATATCATTGATGTGGGCGGTGAATCCACCCGCCCCGGCGCGTGCGAGGTTTCTCCCGCAGAGGAGGCCGCGCGTGTGCTGCCCGTGCTGCGCGCCATCCGCCGGGAGCTGCCGCGTATCCGCCTCTCCATTGATACCCGCCATGTGGAGGTGGCGCGCGCCGCGCTGGGGGAGGGGGTGGATATCGTGAACGACATTACAGGGCTGCGCGCTCCCGGAATGATGCAGCTTTGCGCGCAGGAGGATTGCGGCATTGTCCTCATGCACATGCAGGGAGAACCCGCCACCATGCAGCAAAACCCGCAGTATGCGGATGTGGTGGCGGATGTGCGCAGCTTCTTTGAGCGGCGCGTGCGTGCGGCGCAGGAGGCGGGAATAGACCCGCAGCGCATCTGCCTGGACCCCGGGCTGGGTTTCGGCAAGACCGCCGCGCACTGCATGGCCCTGCTGGAGCATCTGGCAGAGCTGCGCATTGGCAGCCTGCCGCTCATGATGGCCCTTTCCCGCAAGCGCTTTCTGAAAGAGTATTTCGCAGGCTTCACCGAACCGCGGCGCACGGTGGATGCCTCCCTGCGTGCGGCGGCCAACGGGGCGGATATCCACCGCGTGCATGATGTGGCGGCCCTCCGGCGCGCGCTGGATTCGCTCCCCCGTGCTTAGGGAGCCCGCCGCTCTCAGATAAAGGGAGATGTGGGGCTATTTCGGCAGCATGGAGAAGTTGGCGGTGGCTCCCTGAACGGTGCCCTTGCTTGAATCCCGGATGGTGCAGGTTGCGCTGTAGGGGTCTTGGAAAGTGAAGTTGACTTCCATGGTTACGCTGCCGGGCTTTTCTCCCTCCCACTGTTCTTCTGCGTTGCGAATGACGAATCTGGCTGTGGCTGTGGACTCGCCGGTGGGATTGTAGGTGTAGGGATATTCAACTGTTCCGCGCTGGGGTTGGGAGTCGTGCCCGGTTTCCTCCACGGTGTTTGTGCCGTTGTAGCCGAAATCAAAGACGAAGGTACTGGTTCCCTTGTACAGCACCATGTGGCGCCCTTTCAGCAGCTGGCTGAAATCGTCGGACTGGGAGTTGGGGTCGTTGGAGCCGGGGTGGTAGCTGGCACCCTTGTCCGTGGTGCCGCCGCCGCCACCACCGCCGCCGCCACCACCACCGCCTCCTCCGCCGCAGGAGGAGAGGGCTACGGCTGCGGTGAGACCTGCCAAAAGCTTGATGATACGGGATGTTTTCATGTCAATGAATGTTTCTGTGGTGTTAGAAGCGGAATGTGGCGCCCACGCTGGCGCTGTGACTGTTGTTGTGCTTCACGCCCTCGAAGGTGTAGGTGGCGTTCACGCTCCAGTGGGCGTTGAGGATGTACGCGCCACCCACGGAGATGCTGCCGCCGATGCGGCCAGGGTTCGCCCCGCCGCGCCGTGTGCCGAGGTCCGCCTGCGGGTTGTGGCGCACCATGTCGCCCGTGAGGCTGGCTTCCGCAAACACCATGCCGCGGCCGATGGTGCGCGTGACTCCCGCGCCGATTTCTCCGCGCAGGTTCTGCACCGACCCGGTGCGCAGGTCATCGATGTGCCCGCTGTCCGTGGCAACGTATTCCAGACCGCCGAAGAAGTTGACGGCGGTTTCCTCGTCCAGCTGCCACACATCGTTGGCGTGCACGTTGAGCGTGCAGCTGTCTTGGCTCCAGCGTTCGCGGGAGGCTCCCAGTGTGCCGCGGGAATCGGTCTTGCCGTAGGAGGCGGAGGCTTCCAGCCAGAGGCTGTGGGCACCGCTGGCGGTGAGTTTGGCACGCCCGAAGGCGCCCGCATGCTGCGAATCCTGCTTCACGCGGCTCATGCCGAAGGTGTTGACGCGGTCCCAGGTGTGGCCGATGGCCAGCCCGGCCGCGCCGCGCGTGCCGGCGTTGAACTCCACGCCGAAAACGCCACCGTACAGGTTGTGGTCAGCCCCGGCGTGGCCGTGGGTGGAGCTTTGGCGGGTGGTGCTGCCAATGGCGTCCGCCCACACGGCGGTACGTCCGTTGCAGATGGCGCGCAGGCTCTGGTGGCGGCCGTTGAGTGTGCCGTTGAAGGCGCGCGCAGCGTGCACCGTACCCCAGTCCGCCTGCACCAGGGCGTCTGCCACGTCTTTCACCAGAGTGTAGGTGATGGGGGCTTGGGTCTGTACGGCCCTGCCTCCTTCAGGCTGCATTTCATCCGGCATGCGGGGCTGCGCTTGGGCAAGCCCGGCGGGAGCTGTGATGCCCGCCATGCGCATCAGGGCAGGGGATTTTGTTTCCGTCACCGTCAGGGTGATGGCCTTGTCCGTGGCCTGCAGCGTGTACGCCCCCGGAGCCAGGTCGAAGAACTCGTACAGGTCATTGCCATTGGTCTGGATGCTGCCGGCGGTGGCGAGCTTGTGGGAGCCCGAGCTCCAAGTGACGTTGGCCTTGGTGGCATTCTGAAGCGTGAGGGCACCCGTGACGTTCAGGTGGGCGGTGCCTGCGTAGGTGATGCTGCCGCCGGAGAGCGTGGCGTTGCCGTTGACAGTGAGCGCAGCCGCATTGGTGCCGTTCAGGGTGAGGGCGGCACCTTGTTCGGTGGTGAGGTTGCCGTAGAACTGCGCCCCCGCCGCCGCCAGCCCCCGCTTGAGCGAGTAGGTGGCATTGGGACGCAGGCGCATGATGGCCCCGCTCTCCAGTGAGATGCTGCCATTCACGTCGATGGCGGTCAACAGGGCGGCGTTGTTCTTGACGGTGATGTCCGCCTGCATCTTGCTTCCCTCCAACAGGGCGAGCGAACCTTCATTCACGGAGACACCGCCGGTGAAGGTGTTCTTGCCGCCCAGCTCCACGCGCTTGCCCGCGCCGCTCTTGACAAGCTTGTTGCCGGAGATGTCCGCGCCGATGTAGCCCTGCTGCACCTCCGCCTCTTGCGTTACCGTAATGGTGCCGGACTTGATGTCGCCCTTGGTGAGAGTGAAGCTTCCCGTGGTGAGCGTGCCGTTGAGCGTCAGTTCATCCGCAAACAGCAACTTGCCGTTGCTGTCCTCAACGCCTTGGCCGGATACCTGCAGGCTGTTCACCTGTGCGTTGCCCCCCGTTGAAAGGGTGGAAGCCTTGGTAAGCTTGATGTCGATACCCTGTTTGTGGCCGTTGAGCGCAAGGGAACCGCCGTTCAGGGTCACCTGGGTGCCGGTGAGCGCATTGTCGCGGTTCAAACGCACCGCACCTCCGGCAGTGATATTCAGCGTGCCGCCTGTGGCGCTCACTTTGTCCGTGCCGGTATCCACGGTGAGCGTGCCGCCCTCCATGATGACGGATTGCAGCTTGTTTCCTGCCTGTTTGCAAACGGTGGAAAGCGTGGCCTTGTCGCTCCCGGTGAGCAGGTAGGACGAGTAGTCCATGGTTCCGCTGGTGGAGGCCACGCCGTTCTTGCCGAGGACAAGCGTTCCGCTCTTCAGCCCGTCGTGCTTGATGGTGGCCCCACCGTCTTTGCAAGTGCCGCCGTTGACAATGGTGACGCTGCGGGCGCCCCTGAGGGCAAATCCGCTGGCCCCGGCGTTTCCGGCTGTGTCGATACGCGTGTCGTTGTCGCTGAGTTTCAATGCAGAGGCATCAAAAACCCCTTTGAGCGTGATGGAGGCGCTGCCGCCCAGATTGGAGATTTTGTTGCTCTCCGTAAGCTTGAGCACGTACCCATTGAGCACGCTCAGTACGCTGTCATGGCAGGTGCTGGTGACAGTATTGGCAAGTTCGTTGCAGGCAACCTCCAGCGTGCCGCAGGTGAGGTACACCTTCCCGCTGCCCAGGGCGTCCTTGTTGCTCACGCGCAGAACAGCGCCGGCATCAAACACCCCGGTGTCTCCCGTGTAGTCGTTGGCCCGGTTGATGAAAACCGTGGACCCCGGGTTGATATCGATAGCCGAGGTGCCGGTGATGGCCGCGGTGATGGTGCCGCCCGAGGTCTTGATGCGAGTGTCGGCAATACGTCCTCCCACCGTGACGCCGTTGGTGATGTTGACCGTGCCGCCGGTGGTATTCAGCTTGTCCGTGGTCGTGTCCACGGTGATGGTGCCGCTCTGCACATCGATGGACTTGAGCTGTGCCCCGGCCTTCTTGTTGATGGCGGAGACGGATACCGTGTCCGTTCCGGTGAGCAGGTAGGTGGAGTAGTCAATCGTGCCGCCGGAGGTTGCCTTGCCATCGCTGCCCAAGATGAGTGTGCCGCTTTGCAGCTTGTTGTGCTTGATGGTGGCCCCTGTTCCGTTCGTGGTGCCGCCATTGACAATGGTGACGGAGGCCACCCCGCTCTTGGTGAAACCGCTGGCACCGGTCTTCCCGTTCACATCCACATGCGTGGAACCGTCCTCGGTGAGCGTGAGCGCAGAGGCGTCGATTTTGCCGGAGAGCGTGAGTGTGCCGCTGTTGTCCAAGGCTTTCTTCAGTGCAAGCGTGTACGTATCCGCCACGTTGATGGCACTTGTGCCGGAGGAAGTGACGGTGTTGGCAAAGTCGTTGGTTGAAATCTGCAAGGTGCCGCCGGAGAGGGTTACATTTCCTGTGCCCAGGGCATTCTTGTTGGTGATGTTGAGCACACCACCGGTGATTGTGGTCTTGCCGCTGTGGGAGTTGTCCTTGGAGACGGTGAGCGTGCCGCTACCGGTCTTGGTGATGCTGCTGTTTCCGCTTAAGATGGTGTTGAGCGTGGCCGTTGTTGAGGTGGAGATGGCCGTGTCCTTGGCCGTGCCTCCCAATGCCACGTTCTTGGTGATATTCACCCGGCCACCCACGGCTTGCAGCTTGTCCGTGGCCGCATCCACGGTGAGTGTGCCGCCCTTCATATCGATGGATGCCAGCTTGCTTCCCGCCTGGGCGTTGATGGCGGCCACGGATGCCTTGTCCGTGCCTGTCAGCAGGTAGCTGGTCAAGTCCTTCACGCCTTCCGTGGCTGCCTTGCCGTTCTTGCCCAGGGTGAACTGTTTGCCCTGTAGCTCGCTGTGTGTGATGATGGCATCTGTCCCGATGGAAGTGCCGCCATTCACGATGGTCACGACACTGGCTCCGGTGTACGCAAACCCGCTGTCTCCCGTGTTGCCCTCGGTGTCGATATGGGTGTCCGTCGTGGTAAGTGCGAGCTTAGAGGCATCAAACGTCCCCTTCATGGTGAGTGTGGCCTCGTTGGTGATGGGGGCTTGCAGCACCAGCGCCGTGTCGGCAGCCGCCTGGATAGTGCTGTCCTGTTTGACCGTTATGGCGGGTGCAAGGCCTGAAAGGGTGGCAGTGACCCCATTGAGCTGCATCGTATAGCCGCTCTCGGCATTTGTAAAACCTATGTCGTATGAGGCACCGCTTTCCTCCGCTTCCAGTATCAGTGTGCCGCCACTGCCGCCCACCTTCTCCAGGTTGCCTCCATGCAACCTCAGGGTACCGCCGTTTAGCGTCACCGCCGTGGCTTTGTGGATGGCATGCGTGAACGCCAGCTCGCCTCCCGATACGGTCAGATCGCCCTCGAACGCGGAGAGGTCACCGCTGAAGGTCTGTGTGCCGCTGCCTTGTTTGTCCAAGTTGAGGTATGCATACACCTTGCCGTGGAAGTCGTAGTCTTCCGTGCCGTTGAGCGTCAATGTATGGTGTTCCGGTTCAATCCTGTCTAGGAAAGAAAACAGCGTATCGGAATCAACGTAGACGGTCTCTCCTTGGAAGAGGCCGCTGTACAGGTAGGTGGTTTTGGATGATGAGCTGTCGTCAATGCCGTGAACGGCAACATCGCCCCTGATGCCGAATGCGGCAAGACCTCCGTGGATGAGGCCGCTTTGCCTGGATGCGTCTTGCGGCTCTGCCGCGAATCCTTGGGCATCCAGGACAATGCAACCGTTGATGGTGCCGGAGCACATTTCCACCGTCAGACCGGTGTTGACGAAATGTTCTGCTCCTGTTGTCTTGTCCTTATATGAATAGCCGGCACAGTGTGGATTCCTAATGAGCAAATCTCCTCCGTATCCTTCTGTGGCGGTATCGCTGATGATTGTTTGCGTGACGTAACTTTGGTTTTCCGCTTCCAAGGTGAGAGTGCCACCACCGGAGAGCTCCCCGATTTCAATGGTGCGAGGATACGAGAGGGTAAACGGTTTGGCAACCGAAGCTAGGGTGTTGCTCAGCGTGCCGCCGTTTGCCACCGTCAACTTGTTGATGACATGCCGACTTGTCAGGTCGTTTCCCATTTCAGGGAAGCTGTGAACCAGGGTATAGACGCCGCCGTCCCGAAGGGTGAGGGAATCCACCTTGAGAGCTTCTCCCGAGCCCGGCGATTTGTAGTGGACGGAGAGCTGGCCGGAGACGGAGATATCTCCTATGGTTGTACGGGGCAGGGGGGCATCGTCCGTGCCGATTTCCGCCGTTCCCTCCACGTTCAGGAGCACATCGTGACCAAAGGCAACCTTGCCATCTTTGGCCAGTTGGAAGGTGGCATCGTGCTCAATGGTGAGCGTGCCGGTGCCTTCTATCTTTCCAGAGATGTCACCCCTGCCGCGCAGGCTGAGTTCGCCGTTCTTGTTGATGGTGAAATTGCGGATGGCGGAACCGATGCGCAGTGTGGTGAGCGGGGCACCGTCATCGTTCGTGCCGATGGTGATGGTGCCCTTGAAGTCTGCGGGGTCTTTGCCCACGTAGAAAACGACATCACGGTCACCGGCGGAGTTCATGAGGATGACCTCCGTGTTGGCATTGCCGACCAGGTTGCCGTAGAACTCCGTGTCGATGGCGCTGCGAAGCAGCAGGGATGCGGTATCTTGCAGCTCCACCGTGCCGTTGAGCGCACCCGCCTTTTGCACGACGTAGCGTGTGGAGTCGCAGAGCACCAGCTTGGAGCCGGCCGCCATTTCCAGGCCGCTTACCTCGCTGGTCCCGGCAGACAATCCCTTCATGGTAAGCGTGGAGCCGGCCCCCAGGCTGATATCCGCCCCGGTGAGAGGCACGGCGGAGGTGAGATTCGCCCCATTGGCCAGGGTGATGGTGCGGCAGCCGTTGATAGTGGCATCAGTGCCCGCCAAGGTGAAGTTCCCTTGGTTGAAGAGCATGCTGTTGGGGGAGACGGTGCCCTGTACGGTGACGGTGGTGGAATCCGCGCGGGAGAAGATGAGGTCCTTGCCCTCGGTTTGGGTGGAGGTGCCGTTCCATTGGGTGGCGCTCCACACATTGCTCCCGCCGTTCCAGGTGAGTGTGTCGGGCTTGGCAAAGTGGAGCACCAGCTGTTTCCCGCTCAGCGTGATAGTACCGCTGTTGGTGGTGATGTCATTCCACCTAGAAATGCTGCCGGAGACGCTCGCCAGGATGTAGTCTTGCCCCGCCGTGAGCGCGGCACCGTTCACGGTCAGGTAGCTGTCGCCCAGCACGTTGAGGTTGCCGTTGAGGGTGAGCAGCGGGGTGCTGGTGTTCCCGCTTCCCAGATTGAAGTACAGGTAGGAGCTGTCCTGCAGGGTGAGCGTGGTGGTGAGCGTGGTGGCGGTGTTCACTGCCAGCGTGCCGCTGCTGCAAATGTCCAGCCCGTTGCTGAAACTGGCAGAGCCGCCGCTGAGCGCGAGGGTTCCCATGTTGTCCACCTCTCCGCTCTGCGCAGTGAGATTGGCCCCTGTTCCCAAAATGAGAGAGCCCATATCCACGTCCACCGTTGTAGCGGTGATGGCCACCTTGGAGAAGGTGGCGCTCCCGCTGCCGAGCTTGGAGATGAGATCCGTTTTCAGCGTGGTGCCGGTGGTGCCGGTGAAGGTGTAGTCCTTGGCGTTGTTGTCAATGCGCACGGCGGGGGCGCTCAGCGCGCCTTTCAGGGAGACTTCCGTTTTGGTCGCCGTATCGGTGAATGCCACCTCGCGCCCTGCCTGGTAGTAGCTGTCGTAGTAATCGTCCAGGGCAAACACCTTCCATCCGGCCTGAGCACCCGGCAGGGTCTCCGTGGTGGCTTCTGCTGCATCCTTGTCGCTCCATGTGTTGCGCGTGCCGGACCACACCAGCGCGGCATGGGTGTACTCATCGTACATTTCCTTCAGCAGTGTGGGCGTGTTGATGTAGGTGATGTCGCAGAGATTCCATGTGAGCTCGGCGTACATCCAGTCTTTGGTGTGCGCGGCATCCTGGTAGAGGTGCAGGAAGCCCTGCTCGTTCACACCCACGAACGCTTGGAATACACTGTAGTTCTTATCGTCCGAATTCGTGAGATAGAGGGATTCCAGCAGCCCGTCTGAATTCAGGGTGCAACCGTAGCATGTCAAGGCGTGCCCGGTCAGCTTGCCTTCTTTCTTGATGGGGGTGAGCAGCCCGACATAGGCAATCTGGCCGTAGGTGGTGCGCTCCCCGTCCCGGTCATAGCCGAAGGCCTCCATGAGGAAGTCTGTGGCAGAACGCAGGTCGGAGGTGTCACCTCCCATGTAGTAGTTTTCGCGGGCGGCTGCGTTATCTTGGAAATAGTCGGAGTAGAAGGCACCCTTGCACGGGGCATCGGGTCTCAATTCTGCATAGTTGGGCTTGCCCGCGTTGATGTTTTTACCCGTAGCCAGGTACCACTCAATGGCCATTACGCTGTCGCCGCCCACGGTGTTGTCCTTCAAAATCCAGCTGTCGTAGAAGGACATGTGGATGTCCAGGCTCTGCGTGCCTCCCAGGGTGGAGAGGTGCTTCTTATCGTAAGTGTAGCCGTAGGGCAGGGGTGCGCCCCCCTTGTAGAAGACTCCGTAGTAGGATTCCCAGTACTGGATAACATTGGCGGCTACGCAGTACCAGCATGCCGTGCCGTCGTTCACCAGGTTGTCGAATGCCGCAGGGCGGAATTCAGTGCCGGAAATCCTGTTTTGCAGATCGCCCATAAAGGAGAATCCACCGTATTGGTCGTGCAGTTTTTTTGCTCCGTTGTAGGGTTGTCCGGTTTGTTTCCAATACAATCCCTTGCCGGTATCGTAGAAGCGGGTGGAGTTCAAGATATCCTTGAGGTTTACCCCGTCCGCAACGTATGTTGTGGGCTCCGGTTCAGCCGCAGCTGTAGTGGTGAAAGCCACAATCGGGGCAAGGATGGAAAGAAGAAGACTGACGCAAGGAGATGTAGGCTTCATATGGTGAGACGATACGACAGTACATTATCACACCTCATCTGATAGGGGTCAAGCCAAAAAGCAACAGTTGGCCGCGCGCGCTGAGCCTCAAATAACAACGCACCGAAGGGCCTGCCGGACATTTTTGCGCGGAAGCGCCAGTCAACAACAGGCGAGCTTTTTTTGTTGACATTCAGGGGGAGGTTGGGGTAGCCTGTTTGCAACCCTATGAATCTTATGAATACCCGTAGAAGTAATGTCGATGCGTTGTTGGGCTTGAGGAACCGCCGTTGCCTGCGAGCCGTGTTGTACCGTGCGAACCGCTACCACGTGGGGAAGCCGGGTTTGGTGGCCCGCCTGCAGGATGTTCTGGTGCGCTTGCTGCATGTGAACGAAGTGCCGTGCTATGCGCCCAGCCGCAAGCCGCGCCTTTGCAGCGGCAATGCGTTCCGCCCGGGCGCGCGGCGGCACCCCGGCGTGGTTATCGAGTGAACTGCCCGATACCCGGTATTGCCTTGCCTTATGCTACCTGAAAGGCGGCGGTGTGGACCAGGACAAGCGGCAGGGTGGCAAATGGCTGCTCAAGACGCGGTTTTCTTGATAACGAAGGTGACCACACCAAAGAATTCCGCGCCCAGTTCCGGGGTGATGACAATGGGCTTGTAGGCCGGGTTTTCCGGCAGCAGACGCATGCCCGTGGCGTTTTTCTCAAAACGCTTCACCGTGAATTCTCCATCCACGGAGGCGATGATGATATGGCGGTTGGCGGGGGTGAGGCTGCGGTCCACCACCAGGATGTCCCCGTCGTCGATACCCGCGCCGACCATGCTGTCGCCGCGGGCGCGCACGAAATAGGTGGCGGCGGGGTGGGCAATGCAGAGGCGGTTGAGATCCAGCGTGCCGTTCAAATCACCCAGGGCCGGGGAGGGGAATCCTGCGGCCACGCCCTCTGCGAAGAGCGGGATTTCCGCCCGGCTGGAGTCATCCCCGTTCATGCCTGCAGCAGGGTTCTGGCGTGGGCTTCCGCCTCCTTGCCGTGGGAGCCGAGCATGCGTACCAGCTCAGCCACGCGGGCGTCGTCCTGCACCTCTTGCAGCCTGGAGGTGGTGCGGCCGCCCTCCGTGGCCTTGGAAATGAGGTAGTGGTGGTCCGCCAGCGCGGCCACCTGCGGGAAGTGGGTGATGGCAATCACCTGGTGGTCACGCCCGAGCTCGCGCATCTTCATGCCCACGGCGCGCGCGATTTCGCCGCCCACGTTGGCATCGATTTCATCGAAAATGAGCAGCGGGGTGTCGTCCTGCCTGGCCAAGGCGCTCTTGAGGGCGAGCATCACGCGGGCGAGCTCACCGCTGGAGGCGATGAGGCGCAGGGGCTTGACGGGTTCGCCGGGGTTGGGGCCGAACAGGAGTTCGATTTCATCCATGCCCTGCGGGCCGGGCTCTGCATCGGTGAGCTGCACGGTGAAGAGGGATTGGCGGAAGCCCAGCTGCGCCGCGTGGGAGAGGAAATCCTTTTCCAGGCGGGGCGCGGCCTTGCGGCGGGCGGCGGAAAGGGCCTTGCCTGCCTTTTGAACCGCCTGCTCGGCATCCTTCAGCGCGGCTTCCAGTTCAGCCAGCCTCTGCTCACGGTTGGTGATGGAATCCAGCTTCTCACGGCATTCTTGCAGGTGCTCCATGATGGCGGGGAAATCCGCGCCGTACTTGCGTTTCAGGGTGTCCAGCGTGGCCACGCGCTCCTCCAGCGCGGCGGCCTCTGCGGGGTCCGCCTCCAGCGTGTCGGCGTAGTCGCGCAGGGATGCGGCCACATCGTTGAGTTCCTCAAGGGCGTTGTTGAGCGGCTCCAGCCAGCTTTCCGCAGCGGCATCCAAGCGCTCCAAATCATGCGCGCTGCGGATGAGACGGTGCAGGCGCGGCACCAGGGCGTCCTCGTCTCCATCCAGCGCCTGGGCCATGGGCACGGCGGCATCGCGGAGACGCCCGGCGTTGCGGGCGCGCTGCCAGCGGGCCTCCAGCCCGTCCACCTCCTCTGCGGTGAGATTGGCGGATTCAATTTCCTCCACCTGGTGCTGCAGGAAGTCGATTTCCCTTGCGTTGGCCATCTCGCTCTCCAGCAGCTCGCGGTAGGCTGCACGGGCATCCAGCATGGCTCGGTAGGCCTCGCGGTAGCGGCAGAGCAGGGCGGCATCCTCCGCAAAGGCATCCAGAAGCACCATCTGGCGCTCCTGTGAGGTGAGCGAGCGGTGGGAATCCGGCTGGTGCATGTCCACCAGCCCGCTGCCAATGGCTTTGAGCAGGGCGAGGGTGACGGGACTGTTGTTGATGAACTGGCGGTTCCCGGTGGGGGTGATGGTGCGACGGATGAGCAGCTCGCCGTCCTCGCAGGGTGGCACCCCGGCCTCCTCCAGGCGGGCGTTCAGCTCTGCGGCGGCGGGCAGGTGGAAGGCGGCCTCTATGCTGCATTGGGATTCCCCGCTGCGGATGAGCGACTTGTCCGCCCTCTCGCCCAGAGCCAGGGAAATGCCGCCCATAATCACGGATTTGCCGGCTCCGGTCTCACCGGTGATGCCCAGAAAGCCGGAGTGGGGCTCCCAGGTCAGTTCATCCACCAGGGCCAGGTTGCGTATCTTGAGCAGGGCGAGCATAATTTGCTTTGCGTTACCGCCCCAGTATGGCATAATGTTCAGGAAAGTTAAAACAAATTCTTCACGCATGCACGTACTTTTCCTCGGCACCGGAACATCTACGGGAATCCCGGTCATCGGCTGCAACTGCCCGGTTTGCAAGTCTGCCAACACGCGCAACATGCGGCTGCGCGCCTCTGTGGTGGTGAGCACTCCCACCACCACCATCCTGGTGGATTCCGGGCCGGATTTGCACACGCAGGCCCTGCGCCACAACCTCACCGCCATCTCTGCGGTGCTCTACACCCATGAGCACCTGGACCATGTGGCGGGATTCGATGAGATGCGGGCGTTCTGCTGGCACATTGAGGGGCGCCTGCCGCTGTATGCGGGCACGCGCTGCATGGAGCAGCTGAAGCGCATGTACGGCTGGGCCTTCAAGGACAGCAACGACTACCAGGGCTACATGCGCCCCGCCGCGCACGACCACGCCGGAAAGCCCTTCACCATCGGCGATATTGAGGTGGAACCCGTGCCGGTGGTGCACGCCACGGTGGAGACCTACGGGTACATTTTCCGCAGTGGAGGAAAATCCTTCGCCTACCTGCCGGATGTGAAAGAGCTTCCCGTAGCCTCCATGGAGCAGCTGCGCGGCCTGGATGCCATCGCCATGGACGGCTTGCGCTACCGCCCGCACCCCACGCACCTGAACATAGGGGAGAACGTGGCCATCATGCGGGAGCTTGCCCCCAAGCGCGGGTTTGTGACCCACACCGGGCACAATGTGGACTACGACCAATTGCGCACCGAGCTGCCGGAGTTCATGCAATCCGCCTACGACGGCTTGGAGCTGGAGATTTAGGCGGTTTGAGTGCCATATCCTCCTAAAATAGCGTTGCTATCTGTCGAAAAACTGCATCGCAGCAGTTTCTGCGTCTTTCTTGGCATAGATGTATCGCGTTCTTAGCAGCCCGCTGTCCCTGTGTCCCATCTTCAGTTGCAAGGCGGGGAAATTGCGATAGAGTGCCGAATGGTAGGTGGCGAAAGTGTGGCGGCAGGTGTCGGGGTGCCATGGACGGCGCTGTGCGCGTCCCCACCCCCGTTGAAGCGCCTCCTTGGCTACCAAGGCAGCCTCCAAGACATCTATACCGGTTTTCCGCAGCACCTCCAGCGCCGCCCGCTCTGTCTCTGTAATCCCTATCTTCATGACTCGCGTATTCGCTAGGGTATAAGATGTGCGTCGCCCATCGAAAATTCAAATGTTAGCACGTCTTATTAGCTTGCTTTGAAAACATTCGTTCGCAACATGAGCCCACACGTGAGCACGCATAACGGTCCTCAGATAAGCCGTTGAAGCCGTTGAAGAATTATCAAAAACTTGCTTGACTACCCATAGCGAATACTGTACTCTTGAGTCAGTGATGCTCGTCAAGATTGCTGATATCGTTCTATTAGTGGTTCCTGTTGTGTATACCGTGATTTCATACTGGAATTATTGGGACTTGAGCAACAACGGTATTCTCTATCACAAGGCGGTACTAGCCTTGCTGCTTGCTGCGGGGGGAGTTGTGGCCGTACATAAAATGGGGAAACCAGCATGGGTGCGTGCATCTTCTTTGTTGGCGGTATGGTGTGCCGCCTTGCTGATGAATCTCGTCGGTAATGCTGAGGTGTACGGTTTCCTTCCCCAGCTGCCGATGAGCCTTCTGTTTTGTATGGCTATCGTGTGCCTGACTTTTTCTGTGTTTCGGCATTATGCGATTGTGCCGCTTACCTTGATTGTTTTGGTGGAAGCGTTAAGGGGGTATTGTTTGTTCTCATTTGGAGTGGAATTGAATTCACATGTGCTTGCCGAAGTGGCAGCGGCATCCACGGAGGAAATCCTAGGGTTTGTGACATGGGAGAATTGTTTGCTGGTGGTAGCGGGAACCGCATTCTTTGCCGGCGGCTTTTACATGCTGAGTCGGGTGATGAGACGAGAAAATCCCTATGCCTTGGCATGTACGGGAATCATGCTGCTTGCTTCATTTTATGCGGTGCGCAACCTTGCGTGCCCACCTGTTTGCAATCGCCCCTGCGGCATGTGGCCAGTCTCGTCCATCCGAGAGTTTACGCGCGAGGCGTCGGCTGGCTATGCCAAAAATGCAAGACTGGTAAAACTTGTTCAATCGCTCCCCTCCCCGGCAGATAAGCCATCGTCTATCTCTGCATTGGATGGGGACGAGGGGGTGATTTGCATTCTCCATGTGGGAGAGAGTGTTCGTGCCGACCGATTGAGCTTGAATGGATGGAAGAATGACACCACACCTTGGCTCAGACAACAGGCGCGCCTGGTCAACTATCCTGAATGCATTGCATCTGCTCCTGAAACAATGAAATCCTTTGTGGGTATCATGACCAACGCCCGCTTCAATGTTGAGAAAGCTCCCAGTGAAAAATATCTCCCCACGGCGGGAAGCGTGCTTGATTTGTTCGCCGCTAACGGATTTGAGTGCAGCTCATTCTGGGGTAGAGGGACTTTCGATGACAAAAACAGCACTCCATTCACCCAAATAGTCTATGCATTGACAGCCAAGGCAAGTCACAATTTCCAAGAGCCTGGTGAACCTTTGCGCCAAGCAGACAGGATAGTGGAATTTTGCAAGGCGCATCCGGGCAAGAACCTGTTCCTTCTGGTAAACAACGAAGGAAGCCACATGCCCTTTGAGTGGTATGACACTGCCAATCCACCTTTCCTCCCCACAGATCCCCACGCCTTTTATCAAAACCCGAAAAACAATCCGCAAAAGGCATTGGAGGCAAACAATGCATATGACAACACCATTCACTACACGGATTCCTATATCAAGCGCATTGTGGAAGGTCTGCAGGGGCACCCGCTATTGTATTGCTACGTGGGTGATCATGGAGAATACATAGGGCAGGAGGGAATGTGGATGCGCGGCGACGTAGACGATCCTGCAACGTATTATTCCAGTGGCGGCTGCCGCGTGCCGCTGCTGGTGTATATATCTGAGGAACTTGAGAGGTTGCATCCCCACTTTGCCGATTCCGTGGCTCACTTGCGGCGGCACGCAACGATGGTCGTTGCCCATGAGCATGTGTTCCATTCCTTGCTGGGGTTTTTCGGGATTTCAACTCCGTACTACGATGCAAGCTTGGATTTGAGCTCTCCCCAGGCCAAACCCTATACCGGCCCCCAACCGCAAAACAACGGCAAGCCCTTGGAGGAGGACTGGCATTGAGCTGGGCCTGTGAACCTTACTTGGCCTGGAAGGTCTTGATGACGGACTTGGGATCGTCCGGGTGGGCGGCGAGCTCTGCGAAAAGGCGCTCCCGTGCGGCGAGCGCGGCCTGAAGCGCCGCATCCTCCCCGCCGTATTCGGCATCTGCAAAGTAGGCGGTGAACTGGTAGCCGCACCTGCGCAGGGAGAGCCGCCAGCCCTGGAAGGTGCTGGTCTCGTACGTGAAGCGGGCGATGTTCCTCATGTCCATGCCGCCAGCTTAGCACACCTTGCGGGCGTGGAACAGGAAAAAACTTTACAAGGGCGGGGCCTGCGGCTATGATTCGCAACGTGGACATGAGAGAATGGCGCACCATCAAGGAATACGGGGATATCCTCTTTGAGGAGTACAACGGCATTGCCAAAATCACCATCAACCGCCCGCGCTGGCGCAACGCCTTCACGCCCGACACCGTGGACGAGCTGGCGGATGCCTTCTCCTACTGCCGCGACTGCCCGGATGTGCGGGTGGTCATCCTCACCGGGGCGGGGGACAAGGCCTTTTGCAGCGGGGGAGACATGAACGTGAAGGGCCACGGCGGCTATGTGGGCACCAACGGCATGCCGCGCCTCAACATCCTGGGCGTGCAGCGGCAAATCCGCTCGCTGCCCAAGCCCGTGATTGCCATGGTGAACGGCTTTGCCATCGGCGGCGGTCATGTGCTGCAGGTGGTGTGCGACCTCTCCATCGCCTCTGAAAACGCCGTGTTCGGGCAGACCGGACCGCGTGTGGGCAGCTTCGACGCCGGCTTCGGCGCGTCGTATTTGGCTCGTCTGGTGGGGCAGCGCAAGGCGCGCGAGATTTGGTTCCTCTGCCGCAAGTATTCCGCGCAGGAGGCCCTGCAGATGGGCCTGGTCAACAAGGTGGTGCCGCTGGAGAATTTGGAGGACGAGTGTGTGGCGTGGGCGGAGGAGATGATGCAGCACAGCGCGCTCGCCCTGCGCATGATCAAGGTGGGACTCAACGCGGAGCTGGACGGTCAGGCCGGTATCCAGGAGCTGGCGGGAGACGCCACCATGCTCTACTACATGACCCCCGAGGCCGCCGAGGGCGGCAAAGCCTTCCTGGAAAAACGCAAACCCCATTTCGACAAATGATGAAAACATACCTTCCCCTGATAGCCGCCATATCCGCCGCGCCCCTGCTGGCGCAGCACGCGCCGGACCGCCACCCGCTCTATGATGCCGCCGCCCCCGCGCAGGAGGTCAAGCAGCCCGCCGCCACGCAGCTCAAGCTCGCCGTGATGTCGGACACCCGCATCACCACGGACATGAAGGAGCTGCCCGCGCAAGCGCCCACCAAGGTCAAGCTGAGCGGCTGGCGCGGCGAGCGCTGCAGTTTCCAGCTGGTGGTGCAGGCCAACGGTGCCGCCAAAAACCTGCGCGTATCCACAGAGCCGCTTGCCAAAAACAACATTAGCATCCCGTTCACGGCTTCCATGGTGCGCTACACCAAGGCCGCCGGAAAGGTGGTGGCGGATATCATAGGCGATGAAAACATGTGCGACAACCCTGCGGGCGTGCTGCGCCCCATCTGGGTGCAGGTGGATATACCGCATGAACACAAGGCCGGCAACTATACCGGCAGCGTGCTGGTGATGGCTGACAATTGCCCCACTGAAGTGTGTGAAGTGGAGCTGGAGGTGCTGCTGGAAATCCTGCCGCCGCCGGACGCGTGGAAGATGCACTTCGACCTCTGGCAGCAGCCGGAATCCGTGGCGCGCTGGCACGGCGTGAAACCTTGGAGCCCGGAGCACCTGGCCCTCATGAAGCCCCTCATGAAGCGTCTGGCGGACGCCGGGCAGAAGGCCATCACCTGCGCGATTATCGATGAGGCCTGGAACGGCCAGACCTATGACTGGTTCCCCTCACAGGTGGAATGGATTATGGGCGCGGACGGCCAGATGCGCTACGACTACACCGCGTTCGACACCTGGGTGGAATTCATGATGAACGAGGTGGGTATGAAGGATGCGGACATCTTCTGCTACACCATGATACCCTGGGGCATGAACATCAAATACCGGAACGAGCGTCGGGGCGCGTCCGCCTTCGACACGCTCCACCTGGACCACAAGAGCCCGGATTTCGAACGCGTCTGGGGCCACTTCCTGAAAAATTTCCGCCAGCACCTCCTGGAGAAGGGTTGGCTCAACCGCACCTCCATCGCGCTGGATGAACGCGGCGACGACCTGGTACGCGCCGCCATGGCCGTCATCCGCAAGTACGCGCCGGAACTCCGCATCGTCTCCTCCGTCAACAAGCCCAGCGAGGTCTCCCAGGGCGTGTACGTGCTCTCCCCCGCGCTGCAGCATACCGGCATGCTCACCCCGCAGCTCAAGAAGGAGCGCGCGGAGCAGGGGGGCAAGACCATTTTCTACACTTGCTGCGATCCGCAGAAGCCCAACACCTTCACCTTCTCCCAGCCCGCAGAGGCGGAGTGGCTGCCGCTCTTCGCCGCCGCCAACCACTTGGACGGCTATTCCCGCTGGGCGTACAATTCTTGGAACCGCAATCCCTTCGAGTGCACGGATTTCGGCACCTGGCCCACGGGAGACTGCTTCCTCGTCTACCCCGGCAACCTCTCCAGCATCCGCTTTGAGCGCATGCGCGACGGTATCGAGGAATACGAGAAGGTGCGCATCCTGCGCGAACGCGGCAACGCGGACGCCTTGGACAAGACCCTGCAGGAAATCTTCACCTTGAAAAACGCCGGCGGCACCAACCACGCGCCGGACGTGCAGCGCGCCAAGGATGCCATCCGCGCCGCCCTGTAACCGTTCTCTGCCGCTATGATTATCGATACCCATTGCCATCTGGCGGATCCCAAGTACGAGGACCTGGCGCGCGTGTGCAGCGAGAGCGCCAAGCTGGGCGTGGGGCACGCTGTCTCCCAAGGCACCCACCCTCGGGACTGGGAGCGCAATATCGCCTTGGCGGCGCAATTCCCGCAGCACATCAGCTCTTGCCTGGCCCTGCACCCGCTGGATTGCACGGAGGCGGAGGATGCCGATTTCGACCGCCTGACGGAGCTTTGCCGCAGCCACCCGCAGGCCGCCATCGGCGAGACCGGACTGGACTACTACTGGCCCGCCCCGCAGGGCTGGAGCGAGCAGGACTACCACGCCCGCCAGCACCGCTTCCTGGAGCGCCATTTCGCCCTGGCCCAGGAACTGGGGCTCAACATCTCCCTCCACACGCGCGACAAGGTGGGGAACACCGCCTACCCCTGTTTCAAGGATGCCTTCGCCATTGCCCGCAATTTCCCCAAGGTGCGTCCGGTGTTCCACTGCTTTATCGGCACGCGCGAACAGGCGGAAGCCATTTTCACGGAGCTGGACGGCATGGTGTCTTTCACCGGAATCCTCACTTTCAAGAAAACCCAGGCCGTGCAGGATGTTGCCGCCTGGTGCCCGGCGGACCGCTTTATGCTGGAGACGGATTCCCCCTATCTCTCCCCGGAACCTTTCCGCGGCCAAGTCAACTTCCCCGGCCGCACCCGCTATGTGGCGGAGAAGGTGGCCGCCCTGCGCGGCGTTTCCCTGCAGGAGATTGCCGCCCAAACCACCGCCAACGCAGCAAGCTTCTTCCGTCTCCCTGTTTTGCCTTAAAGCGTTGTTATGAGAGAGAACGGGCGTAATGAATTGAAATAACTTAGAAAGAACTATCAGCTTTTGTCGGGGGGAATAGTGATTTTCTTAGAAAAAAAAGGAAAATCGGCTTGACCCCCACTTCTTGGATTTGGTAGACTTAGGAAGTGTTTCGGGCTGGAAATGTTCCAGCCCGAAAGAGTACTGTGCCATGAAACTCCATCTTCCGACCTCTCTCCGCAAGGCTTTGCTGGCTGTCCTTGCAAGCACCACGTTCTTTAGCGCGGCAGATGCCGCGTGCCTGCACGCAGCCGTGTCGCCGACCACCTACACGGATTTCGGGCAGAACATGGCCCGCTACAGCGTGTATCAGGTGAATGACCTGCTCACGCAAATCAGGGACCGCGATGGTGTGCAGATTCCCTACACCACGGGCACGCCCCCGGCCACCATGGGCGTGGGCCAGCCGATGATCAGCTTTGAGGGCGTGAACGGAGATGGAGCCTTTACCGCAGTGGGGTATAACTACACTGCCACCGTGGCCCACAACGGTTGCCCCAATCCCTGCTTCACCGCGCGCTATCTGGGCAACAACGACGGCATCCAGTACCAGGGCGTGGAGTACCGCAGCAGCCAGGACAAGGTGTTCCTGCTTTCCCCGAGCATCGACTACAAGATAACCCGCTCCAGCAAAATTTACACGGATATCACCGCTTCCGGCGTGTTCGACACAACGGCTTACCTGCGCAGTGGCAGACAAGTGACGGATTTGGTTCACTACCGCGCGGGTGCAGGCACATGCGACCAGGCGGATTTCCAGGGTAATACCCACAACCTGGCGGGCGGTTATGCCTATATTACCGGCGGCGTGGTGGCCACCCTCGGCTTCGGCTACGCCGGGAGCTATGACTACACGCAGGAGTACGAGCCCGGCCAGGGCCCGCGCGATTCCCGCGGCATTATCGACGACCCCTACACCATCAGCATCCGCGGTATTCAGGATTACGGCCCCGGCGGCGCGGGCCAGCCCACCCCGGACAACCCCAAGGTGTACCTGCTGCCGTTTGTCTCCCGCGGCGGCGACTCCGGTAGCCCCGTGTGGGCCTGGAATGACCAGACGAAGGCTTACGAGCTCATATCCTGCCACCAGGCACGCGGCGGTGATAACAGCTACTCCCGCGGCGCAAGCGAGTGGACCATGGCCACCATGGAGTACTTCAACAAGCACGTGGACATGGATGCCGCGGGCAACACCGTGACCTTGCACGAGGTTCGCACAACCAGTGAAAGCAAGACAATCTATGATGACACCAACAAGGTGGGAACCACTACCCAGTTTGGTTCCATTACCGGTGCCAACGAGGCGTTTGACGCGGTGTCCTTCTGCGGCGTGGGCGGCAAGGAGAACAACCCCACCATCTACACCTGGCTTTCCCTGTACGACCAGAAGGACGTGCAGAACTGGTACCACTACGGCAACACCTACTTCAACGCCAACGGCAACGGCAACGGCAAGGATATGCACTTGGGCGACTTGTTCTACACGGAGAACATCGTCTTTGAATCCGCCTCCACCAGCGAAAACCGCATCGTGCTGGATGCCGACATCGACATGGGTATCGGCTATGCCCAGTTCTCCCGCGCGGAGGGCGCGCCTGATGGGCAGAACGTGGTGTTCCACCTGGAAAGTCAGCGCAATGTGGAGGAGGACCGCGACTTTTTCCTGAGTTCCGCCGGCTACATCGTGGATAAAGGCGTTGAGCTGCATATCGGCATCACCAACACGCAATGGGATGCTGCCCACAACGACTACTACTACCGCGAGTGGCGCAAGCAGGGTGACGGCGACATGTACATTGAGGGTACGGGCAACAACGAGGTTTTCCTGAACCTGGGCGGCAAGGGCACCACCTATCTGAATGAAACAGATGGCTACGCCGCATACAACGTGCTCATCAACAACGGCGCCACCTTGGATTTCGACGGCGATATCAAGCAGATTGCTCGCGATGTCACCTTCGGCAACGGCGGCGGCTACCTGGAATTCTCCGGCCTCTCCAGCTTTGATTGGAAGAGCGGGGTGAACGACAACGTGGAGGCGGACGGCTTCACCATCAACGCCCTCACCCAGGATGCCATCCTCATCAATTCCAAGGACAGCACCACGCTCCGCTACCTCAATACGGGCAATACCACCTTCCTCGGTTCCTTCCAGGACACAAAGAATTCCTCACTGACTGTCATCAACGAGGGCGGCGGCACCTGGACGCTCCAAAGCATCCACACCAACCTGCAGAATGCGAACAGCCGTTTCATTGCCGCCAATGGCACCACGGAACTGGTAGGCCAGCTCACCGTGCACGGCATCGGCTCCGTTGGGGGCAAGGGCGGCACCCGCTATTCCCACCCGGACGATTGGCACTATTCCGATGCCACCATGAACGTGGAGGTGCGGAATGGCGCCACCTTCCGCCTGGGCAGCCACGCCCGCCTCACCGGCGACGTGGATGTGAGGAGCGGCGGCACGCTGGAGATTGCGGAAGGTGTGCGCCACCAGTACGAGTATATTGAAGGCTGGCTCATTGCCGAGGACACCTACGATGAATTCTATCGCGGATTCTACGGCCTGAAGGGCGATGTGCGCCTGGATGACGGCGCTACCCTGCGCTTCAAGTTCTCTTCCGGTACGGATGCAGAGAACGTGTACGGCGGCGACATTTCCGGTGCGGGAAACGTGGACATGCAGCTGGGCGGCAGCGGTGCCACGCTGGTGCTCTCCGGCACAAATGATTTCACCGGCACCAAAAACCTTGCCGGCGGTGGCTTGATTGCCGAGGCGTATACCGCGCTCGGCGATACCCAAACCGAAAAATGGCATGTGGATGAAACCGCCTTTATTGCCGTGAAGGGTATTGACGGCAATACCGCCCTCACGCATATCGCCGGGGACAGCACCGGTGTCATTGCCCTTACCCGGGACCAGGCAAATCAGGTTGACCTCAGGCAGCACGAGCGCATGTTCGTGGGTGCGCTTGCGGGTGAGAAAGTGGAGTATGGCGAATCCCCCCAGACTGTGGGCAGCCGCACTGTGTACACGGAGGAGACGCTTGACACCGTCACCCTGGACGGCAACAAGTACTGGCAGCTGGGCGGCGGCGGCGGCGAGCTGGTGGTGAACTTCCTGCTGGACGCCCCGGAAAGCCAGCTCGTCCTCGGCAACGAATACACCACCGGCACCGTCACCCTTACCAACGTCTGGAACCGCATAGGCTCCATCTTCTTTGCAGGCAAGGTCACCCTCAACTACACCAGCGAGGAAGCCCTCGGCGGTTCCAAGATTAGCCTGGACTACACCAACCGTGTGGCCGGCTCCGCCTCCGTTGTCAACCTCCTCACTCGTCATTCAAGCGGTGCCATGATGCTGGACGGCATGGAGAACACCAATGTTGACCTTGCCGACCACAAGGAGCTGTTCCTGGGGGCAGAGGGCTCTGTGGACTACCGTGGCACCATCACCCCGGACGGCGGGGCATACCGCTTTGGCGGCATCACGGGTACGCTCGTGCTGCACAACGAACTCACGGAGGAGGCGGATTCCCATCTTGATTTGATTGTGGATGCGCAGACCTATTCCGGGGGCACGCTGGCCCTGGCGGCGAGCGCCGGAATCACGGGTGATGTAACCGTGATGGGGCATGATGCCACGCGGCCCGGCTTCACCGGCGGAGACATCGCACTGCGCACGGATGTGAACAATGCCATCGAATCCGCCTACAGCGTTACCCTCAAGGATGGTGGTATCCTGGACATCAATGGCACGGATCAGACACTTCACCGCTTCAACATGCAGGCCGGCAGCTTGCTCACGGACACCTCTGCCAACTGGAACGGCAAGGTGACCTTGGAAGTGGCGGAGGGCGCTACTTCTACGCTTGCCGGTGCGGTGGATGTGAACTACATGGTCAAGGAAGGTGAGGGCACGCTTCTGCTGGCCGGTGACAACGCCTACGGCAACCTGGTAATCAACAATGGCCTGGTGCAGCTGCAGAACGGCAATTCCCTGAGCGCAAGCGGCGTTACCATTGTGGAGGACAACGGCGTGCTCGACTTCTCCGGTGGCTTCGATGTCACCGGTACCGTGGCGTTCTCCGGTGGTACGGCCAAGGTGGGGGCCAAGGCCATCAACGGCTCCCTCATGGTGGGCACCACCGGGGAAGGCGAGGCTGAAACCGGTACCCTGCTGCAGGGGACTGCAGGCATCTCCACTCGCATCAACGCCTCCGTGGAAGTGGCTGAGGGCTCCACTCTCACCATGAAGGGCAGCAACGGCACCTTCGTCCTCTCCAACACGGAAATCAACGAGGCCGGAGGCACCATCGAGCTGCAAGGCAAGCAGCTTACCATCGACAGGGGCGGCAGCGATCCCGTCAACATCGGCGGTACTATCAGCCTGGTGGGGCACGACCTTCCCGCCGGCAGCCGCGTTACCCTATACAGCAAGGGCGGCTCCGACAACATGACCCGCAACATCAACGAGCTGCGCATCAACAACAGTGCCACCATCTCTGAAGAGTCTTGGAACACCATTTGGAATATCCATGCTCTCACCGGCGAGGGCGACCTGTTGTGGGATTCCCATACCACCCACTGGTACTCTGCCCAGTTGGTGTTGGATGGCGCCAGCACTTTCTCCGGGCAGTTGACGGCCCAGCGCACCGGCGGCCGCGAAAACAACCGAGAGTACCAGGCCTATGTGGAGTTGGCCCACGACGAGGCCGCACAAAACATAGACATGACCATCAATGGCCAGACGGCCAACTTCATGTCCCTGGCCATCAATACGGAAAATGCCGAGATGAAGACCCTTTCCGGCAACAGCTTTGCCGTGTTGTACGCAGGCGCGGCCCAGCCCGGAACCGACCACGATGCAGGCACCACTCTGCACGAGCAACCCCTCTCCACCCGCCAGGCCTTCCTGACCCTTACCGGGGACGGTGACCATGATTTCCAGGGCAATGTGGTGGGCCAAGACCACTATGAAATCACCAGAACCAAAGATGACGGCACCGTTGAGAAGATTGGTGATGTGTATAACACCGGTCTCAGTCTGGTAATGAAGGGGAGCGGCACCCAGACCTTCAGCGGTGAGCAAACACGCTTCAACAGCGTGGATGTCAACAGCGGCCACCTGGTGCTCAGTTCCGCCAATCTGACGATTAAGGAAGATGTTTCCCTGGCTGCAGGGGCGAGCCTGGAGGCTACCCATGGCTTGACCCTGACCGGCGGACAGACGCTCAACATTTATAGCGAGGGTGCTGTTTCTACCGGCAACAAGGCAAGCTTCACCGGCAATCTCACCCTGGAAGCGGGCAGTTTTGTGAATGTGGGAGCATTCACCGAATTGGATGGCGACCTGGTGATGAATGACGCCTACATGGTTGTCACCGGGCTGGCCATGGACCCGACCACCCCCACGATTGGCATTACCGGCAGCGTGTCCGGCTCGGTTGAGTTCTCCCTCACGAACACCGCCGCCCTTTCCACCGGCACAGCCTATTACCTGGCCGGCAGCGATTGGACCGGTACCACTGTGGATGTGGACCTTTCCGAATCCCCGTACCTCACCGCTTCCGTCAACAAGACCAATCACGGCCTTTACGTCACCTTCCAAACCACTGCGGACAGCTTTGTGTGGAACGGCAATCAGGGCTCGCACACCTGGGACGCTTCCCATTTCGGCCAGCAGGAAACTGTGCCGGGCGCTTCCCACACCGCTGTGTTCACCAACTCTGCAGAGAATCCCGATGTGGCGATTTCTGCCAGCGGCAGCGTGGGTTCCATAGTGATTGACTCCACCAGGGACTACCTTTTCCACAGCGAAAACGGTAGCGTGATCGCCACGGACAAGCTCGTGAAGTCCGGCTCCGGCAAGGCGGAAGTTTCCTCCGCCGTGGTGGTGGGCACCAGTGACAAGATGGGCACCGTGGAAATCAACGATGGCGAGCTGGTGGTGAAATCCGCCAACACCCTCGCGCACATTCAGTCCATCACGGGTGCGGGCACCTTGGGTATCAGCTATCAGAATGCGCAGGAATCTGTGTTCTTCCACACCAATGACGACTACGTAGGCACGCTGCACATTGAAAACGGTTCCTACACCTCTGATGTGGGCCTGCACTACAACGACCTTCTGCTCGGCAACAGCTCCACCTACACTTTGGGTACCAACAAGACAATCTTCGGGGCCGTAACGGTGGACGGCAACGCGGCTGAAATCAATCTCCAGAACAATACGCTTACCGCGGGTGATATCATCTTGAAATCGGACCTCACCCTCAGGGGCAGAAACCTCAACAAGGCCACAGGCAAGCTTTCTGCCACCGTGGATGGCGTGGGGCACACCATGTACACCGTGGGAGAGGTTGTCATCAGCTCCCCGAACTTCAATGCCAATCTGAATGTCTCCGACAACACCCACCTGGCCGGTGGTGTGTATAGCGAAATCGGAGCAATCACCCTGAATTCATCCGCTGTTTTGACGATTGACAGCGGCACTGCCATAACCAACCTGGCGGACATCTTCATGGGTGCGGGCTCCAGAATCAACTTGGAGAACGGCAATGGCGGCAACACTGCGCTCGTTGCCAATATCACCATGACGGGCAGGACTGCGGAGATTGACGGTACATACAACGGCAACGGCACTTCCGTGCAGGGCTTTATTACCGGTCAGGGTACCTTGACTCTCGGCACCTATAGCGGCCACTCCAATTCTTGGCGCGTGGATTCCGCCATTTCCGATGCCGAAGGCGACCATCTTGCCCTTGCCATCAACAGCAACGTCACTCTCACGGCGGAGAACTCCTACACCGGCGGCACCACCATCTCCGGCTCAACCGTTCAGGTGTCCAACGAGCAAGCGTTTGCAGGCGGTTCCCTCAACATGACGGGCGGCACGCTCAAGCTCAACAGCAACCTCAACCTCTCCACCCTTTCAGGTGTTGCCAACAGCACGCTCCAGCTCAATGGCAAGAAATTGATCCTGACCGGGAACGGGGGCTCCTTTGCCGGAACAGTCTCCGGCACCGGCAGCATTGCCATGGACGGCAGCGGAACTCAGGTGTTCTCCAAGGCCGCGTCCTTTGCGGATATTGCCGTAAACAGCGGCACACTCCAGCTTGGAGGCGGCAGCGCCACCGGCAAGGTTACCGTGGCCAGGGATGCCCGGCTCTCCATTGCGGACAACGATTTCACCATTTCCTCTGCCGTGGAGAATGCCGGTACGTTCGCCTTCACCAGTGCGTCCCACAAGCTCGTCCTGGATCCCTCCGGCTCCTTTGAGCAGGTGAGTCTGGGATACAAGGATATCACCGGTGGCACGGCATCCGGCAACGGTTTCGCCCAGGGCACCACCATCAAGGTGATCAACAACCAAGATGGTGCGATTATCGAGAATGTCAACACCGTCAGCTACCTTGGGGATACCCTGCAGCTGAACGCACAGACCGGTTACGCCACCATGGGAGCCAGCACCTCCGTGTATTCCGTGCGCACGGGAGAGGTGGCCTACAATGATGATTTCACCTCTCACGGGGCGGCTTCCGGTATCAGCGTGTTCAGTCTTGCTAGCGAATCTTCCGATGCCCCGGCCACCTTCACGCTGGAAAAGGGGCTGGCGAACGGTGTGACCATCCTTTCCGCAGGGTTGGGAGGCAATGTGGAGATTGGTGCGGGCGTAACTCTCAACCAAACCCAACTAAGTGCTCAGGCCGGCACCACGCTCATGGGAAGCGGCACTTTCGTTCTGTCTGCAGACGGAACGACCCTCCCCGGAAATGTGACGTTCGGTTCCGCCGATGCTTGGACGGGAACCGTGCGTATTTCCGGGGCCTACACCAACATGCAGGGGGCAATCAACGCGCTGGACAATGCCAACAAAACGAGTTTTGTTGAGCTCAAGGGCGTGAGCGGTTGGCTCGGCGGGAATGTGGATGCCAATATCATCCTCAGCGGAAGCGGGGAGAACGGAACCGGAACGGCGGTCACGATCAATAACGGTTCCTCCGGTGCCACCCGCGTATTCTCCGGCACCGTGAGTGGCCATGGCGATTACTATTACAATTGGAACAACGGTGCTACTGGGCAGACGCACAAGTTCAGCGGTGACATCTCCGGATGGGACGGTTCCTTCATTGAGGGAAGCAACATAAAAAACGCTACGGCACTGGAATTCTCCGGTGGGGCCGACACTATCAACGCAAATGTGGAGTACAGCGGCAGCAGTACTTTCACCGTGCGCATGCTCCAGTCAGGGGATGCCGTGATGAACGGCGATATCTCCCGCTCTTCCGGCACGCTCGATCTGGTGGTCGGCAATGAAACCGTTGCCACCAACGCAACCTTCAATGGCAACTTGCGCGATGTTTCCTCCCTGCAGGTGATGGCGGGCTCCACCGCCACCCTTGCGGGGGAGAACAATTCCCTGGGTGCAATCTCCATGGGGCAAGACTCCACCCTGGTCAATAAGGGCTACACTTATTTGGGCGGAGATGTCTCCAACAGCGGCTCCATCACCAACAGCGGCACGCTCGAGTACGACTATGATCTGACAGGGGTGGACAATGTCACCAATGAAACCGGCGGCAACATCATCATCAACGATGTACTTTCTTCCGGCCACATCACGAACAGCGGCACCATCACCATCAGCAGCCTCATGCAGGGTGAGGAGGGTACATACGTGGATGCCAACGGCAACACGGGCCGTGCCAATCCCGACAACAACGGTTTCGCCACCACCAGCTTCCAGGTGCTCAGCCAGACGGATCTAATCACCAATCAGGATGGCGGCAAGATTTACTACTGCGGTCAGGATGTCACCGATCAGGTGATGGGTAGCGGCAGTATCACCAGTGCCGCCAACTACGGCACGTACAATATCAACACCACGGATGACAATGTCTCCTTTAGCAAGATTTATCAAAAGTCCGGCGGGGCTTTGGAGTACATCTTGTTTAACGGGGACTCCACGAGCTTGAAGGTTGACAACTACTCTTCCGGTGGGCAGACTGCCTATCTGCGCACCTCGCAGGTGTTCGATGTGGGTGAAGCCACGTTGGAGATGCAGAACGATGCCACCTTGGTGGTGGATGCTTCTACAACTGCCACGGTGACGGCTGTGGCCGGTGGTACGCTGAACCTCATGCTGGATGGAGAAACGCCAGAGACCCGTATGCAGATGACAGCCTTTACCCCGAACGGGGCCACTGTCAATGTCTCGGGCTCCGGCGTGCTGGATCTTGATCGCGGCCAGTACAACATCGCCACGCTTAACATCAACGGCGGCACGGTGTATTCCAATCACCAAGGCAGCACTGGTTTCTCCGGCGGTGGAAAGACGGTCAACATCAACGGCGGCGGAACCCTGCAGCTGAGCAACAGCGATGCCCTTGGCTGGGGCGGCTCCGCAACCGCCAGGATTGTCATGCAGGGTGACAATCAGGCGGATGCTGTCTTGGAATTGGGCAACCGCCAGACATTCAACACCACCATAGAGATGAAAGGCCGCGCAGCGGTCTGTCAGCTGGCAGGTTCCCAATCCAATGGCGCCATTGATGCATTTGGCGGCACCATCACGGTTTCCGGGGTGGACAATACGCTTGCCGTTCCTCTTCGTATGCGTAATGCCATGACCATCACGGTGGCGGGTGAAGGCGAACTTGTCTTTGATGGCGGCGTATATGAACAGGCCAGCTATGGCAACGCTCTGACCAAGGGCGGTGCAGGCAAAATGATTCTGGCCGGCAGCGGCCACCAGTACACAAAGAGTGAGTTCAAGCTCTCTGCCGGCACGTTGGAAGTGCAGACGAATGCCTCATTTAACAAGCTGACAGCTACCGGATCTTCCGAGCTCAGAGTGGAAGAAGGGGGAAACCTGTTCATCACCGGCAATTCCACATTGGCCTCTACCATCGCGAACAACGGCACGGTGGCCTTTGAAAACGGCATTACCCTCACTCTCGGCGGCGATTTTGAACATGAAGACGCCGTGTACCGGGATGTTGCTGCCGGTACCATTTCTGCCGATGGCAACGGCCTTATGAGCAATGGATATGTCACCGTGCTGAGCGGTGATGGTGATGTTGCGCTGGGCGGTAACGTTGCCGTCAATTACAATAGCAAGACCTACATGCTGCAGACGGATGGCCGGGCCTACCTGGGGGGCGATTCCACCACCTACCACGTGCGCAAGGATACGGCTATCTACAACGCCGCCGTGGCGGCGGAATCTGCCATTACCACAATCGAGCTGAGTAATGGCGCCACCATGGACATGCAGGTGAATCTCGCCAATAACGTGAGCATCTCTTCCACCAGCACCGGCGGCACCGTGAACATCGGAGAAGGTGTCGTCCTTTCCCGTGATAGCCTGACTGCAAATGCTGCCACCACGCTCACCGGCAGAGGCACCTATCAAATCGTTCTCAATCAGGACAACACCCGCGGCTCCAACGTAAATTTCGGAAACGATTGGGATGGTACCGTTCGCCTCACCGGCTCTGCGGAGCAGCCACTGGACCTGAACGCCATTGCCCAGCGTGGTGCCGGCGACTACGTAGCCCTGGAGCTTGCCGGAGTATCGGCCTCTTTGGTTGAAGGAACAATCTACCCGGATCTTGTGCTCGTGAATACTGATGGCGACATGCCTGCACTGACGGTTGCCACCGCCGGGAGTTTCGATTTCCATGGAGATATCAGTGGCTCCGGCAATCTGATAAGCATGGCTGACGGAACATCCACTTACCGTTTCAACGGAGGTGATGCTGCCGAATGGACGGGTATCCTCTTCAATAGTGAAGGCCATGTGAATGTTGCCATTGAGAACATGAGCAATGGAGCATCGATGGGTGCAACGCTCATGTTCGTGGACAGCGTTTCCTATACGGGAATGGCCTCCACTGATGTGTATACGGTGGCTGCTGTTGAAACCACGCCTGATGGCACCTCTCTTACCGGCACTGCCGGTACCTTGAGGGTGGCTGAACTCACAGGCAGCGGTGATTTGACCGTCCGCGGCAGCGTGGAGCTTGCCGGCGGCATGTATGAGGGAAGACGCATCACTGTGTCAGATGGTGCCACCTTGCACCTCAACGGCGTGCAGGCGGAGAGTGCCGTGCTGGACGGAGAGGGCACTGTCAGCCTTGAGGCTCCTCAGGTGACCGTGGCCGGTGTGAATGCTTCCGGCTCCATCACGGGAGCGGCGGGCAGCTCTCACACGCTGGAAATCGCGGGTGGGGAAACGTATTCCAGTGCAGCAACCATTGGCAGCGGTGTGGATTTGGTGATGTCCGGCTCGGGTACCCAGGCCTTCAACGGTGATGTGTCTGAATTCGACGGCGCGGTGGATGTGCTGGATGGAACGCTCACCTTCGGCCAGGCTGTCAAGATTAGCGCCCTGACAATGCAGGGCGGCGAGATTGGTCTGGCGGACGGCAGCTCCCTTGGTAGCGTGCGAGTCGCTTCCGGGGCGGAGGCTTCCATTAACGCGCAAGGCGGTACGATTGCCTTGGAGCATGCCATCATGAACTCTGGTGTGCTTACCCTTGTCGGCACGATTGATGCCAGCAAGCTTACGCTGGAGACGCGCGACAAGGGCTACATTGCCGTGGGGGCTGAAACCCCGACCGAAAACGGCAGCGGTTTCGCCACGGTGCAGAGCGCCGTGGAAGTGGTGCGCAACGTAGTGGCGGGTGAACTCCGTGGTTCGAATATCATCGTTACCTATGGAGATAATCTGCAAACCACTCTTGACGAAGATGGTTGGGCCCGTTTCAATACCGGAACCGATACACATTACGATACATACTACCTGCGTGATAACGAGGTCGCTGATTTGGCGGTCTCCGATATTCAGGCAGCCGTTCAGGGAGATGCCGAGCTCAACAAGATTGTGTTCGACAACATGGAGACACCCGTCAACCTGATTGTGGACACGACCACGGATTTGTCCCTGTTCAAGGTGAATGAGGACTGCACCGCCAATCTGAATCTTTCAGAGAGTGGCAGCATCAATCTGCCGGATGGCTACAGGGGGGTGGAAGGCTTTGTGAAGCTGGGCGGTGAGGGTACATACAGCATTGCCAACACCACATCCCTGGGCAGGGGCGTATCCTTGTCTGCGCAGAACTGGCACGGCAATGTGGTGTTGCGCGGCACGGCGGACTACCTGGACCTTGCCCAGAGCAGCGGCTTGTGGACGGGTGCTGATGCGGCATCCTCCTCCACCGTGACCCTGGATGGTTGGACTAGCGCACTCACGGATACCGGCTGGGAGACCAACGCCCACATTGTGCTGGGCGAGCACGGCATGACCGTGCAGGGCAGCGCGCTGGAAGGCGAGACTGCACCGACATATGCCTTCAACGGCAATGTTTCCGGTACCGGCAATATCATCAACAACCGCGCCGGTTCCAGCGAGTTCACCTTCGCGGATGTGCAAGATTGGGAGGGTTCCTTTGTGGCTCGGGCCGGGGAGAGCTTCCTCTCATTCACTGGAGAAAGTGTTGCCGCTTCCATTAAGGCGGACGGCGGTGTGGTGACCGCGCAATTCAGTGATGCCGAGCAGACTTCCGTTTCCGGCTCTCTGTCTACCGGCAGCACCGGGCGCCTTGATGTCATTGTGCTGAACGAAACCACCTTTACGGGCGAGGCCAATGTGAGCCTGCTGCACGTGGGCGAGTTGTCCACCGCGCACATTGCCTCCGATTTCACTGCCCGGGATATCAACAGCTCCGGCTTCATTCTGGTGGATAACGGGGGCTCGCTAAACGTGGTCAACGACATTTCCCTGCTGTCTGCCACCATTCTAAACGAGGGCACTGTTGCATTCTCCACGCCGGATACGGTCATCAACCTGATGGATGGCGGAGAATACATGGAGTCGGAATCCACCTACAAGGATATCGACGGCGGAATCTCTGCCACCGGTAACGGCTTCAAGCTCGGCGGCGGTGTTACCATCATTGCCAATGACGGCGGCTCCATTATCGGCGCGCAGAACGTGACGGTGAACTATGGTGGCATTGCCTACCGGCTGCAGGATTCCGGTGTCCTCCTCAACCCGGCGGATGTCCACACCTACTACATTCACCAAGGTACGGTAAGCTATTCCACCGTCAAGGATGCAGAGGGCTTGGTGGGCCTGCACCTGGACAGCACCTTGAAGCCGGATGCCAGCGCCACCCTGAACCTGGACACCAACCTGGCGGAAACGCTTACGGACGGCATTGTCTCTTCCGGCGGCACCATCAACCTGGGACAGGACGTGACCTTGGCGGCTTCCAGCCTGAAAGCATTGGCTTCCACCACGCTGAACGGGCAGGGTACATACGACCTTGGTGCCGGCACAACCTTGGGCAACGTTTCCCTGGGCAGCGACTGGCACGGCACCGTGCGCATTGCAGACCACGATCTCAAGCCTTTCAATCTCTCCCAGTACATGAGGAACAATTCCACCGTTGCTATCAGCGGTATTTCCGGATGGTGGGATTTGAATCACTTGGACTTTACGGGCAAGCTTGTGCTGGAGAAGGATGCCGCGAATCCCGACAAGGCTGCGCTCTATCTGACGGATGCCTCTTCCGGGCGCGAGTACAAGCTTTCCGGCGGTGTTTTCGGTGATGGCGACTATGTCATTGCCTACCCCTCCGGCAGGAGTATCAAGAACGGCACACACACCATTTCCGGGGATGTGGAGAATTGGACCGGTTCTTTCATTGATGCCGTGGCCCAGACCAACACCGCCAATACCACCACGCTTCAGTTTGTGAACAATACCCTGAATGCAGAGGAGGGCACGGTGAACATCGGCGCCAATATCCTCTCACAGCGTTCCGGGGCCGCCCATGTCTTCAACGTGAACGTTACCGGCACCAACGGCTCTGTCCACATGAAGGGCAATGTGCAGGGCATAGACAAGCTGACCTATGATTCGGCTGCGAACGGACGCACGCTCACGATTGACCATCTGGAAACCAATGATAACGGCACCACCATCCTCATCGGCCAGTCCTACGGTGCCGGGGTGGTTATCAACGACTTGCGCGGCACGGGCGAATTGATTTTGGATAACGCAACCAAGAATTCCAACTTGGTGTCCTTCGACCTTGCGGGTGGCGACTACAGTTGTGATGCCATCGAATTCCGCGCCATGACCACCGCCTTGCACACAGGGGCCCGCTCCGTGCTCCTGAGCATCAGCGATAGCGACGTGGCGGCCAATTCCGTCATTTTCACGGCCGTTGATGTGCAATCCTCTTGCGGCAACAATGCTTGCATCGGCATTGGTATCAATAACGAGCTTGTCCGCGTGGGCGGCTTGCATGATGTTGGCGATGCAACTGTAGATGCTTCCAACCTGAGGTACAGCATTGTTTCCGGCAAGCCCACGGGCAGCGTTACCAACGGCTTCTCGTCGGATTCCGTGTTCCGCACCCTGGAAATCACCGGGGAGGGCGGTGACTCCATCGCCGGCATCGGCAGCCACCTCAACCTCGTCATGAACAGTGCGGAGGGTGGGCAGAGCTTCTCCGGCGACATGTCCTCCTTCAACGGTTTCATTGATGTGGAGCAAGGCGCGCTCGCCCTTGCATCCAACAATATCCACCTGGGCAGCGTGGATGTGAAGCAGGGCGGGTCTTTGGTCATTGGCGCCGGCGAGAATGCAAACGTGACAGTCGGCGGCACCATTACCAATGCCGGCTACCTTATGATGAACGGCCGCATTCACCTGGACGTGGCGCAGCGCGGGAATTTCGAGGAAATTGCCGGCAGCGGAGAAACACGCTTTGATGGCGAAGGCCAGTACGAAGGCAGCGGCTACCTGGTGTCCACCTCCAAGTATTATCTGGTGAAGGGTGCGGCAGGGAGCGAGCTGGACACCGAGCAACTCAACGAGTCGTTCGTTGGCGGCACTTGGGTAAAGGATGCCGGGGAACAGGGTAGGGACATTGTCTTCACCTTCAACACCGGAGACCGCACCGGCACATACTTTGTCAACAGCAACTATGTGTATGATGCCGAGGAAATGGGGGGAGCCACGGCATTTGCCATCAAAGAGGGAGTGACTCTGACCGCCGCCAATGCCGATCCCTATGCAACGCCCAAGACCTTGAACGGCGGGGGTACCTACAGACTTGCGAGCGGAGCCACGGCTGTGAATCAAGGGCTCAGTTTCGGTCCGGACTGGCTGGGTGTTGTGAGCATGAACGGTGTCACGGGCAACGGCACCGCCCTGTCTTCTCCCATCAACGCCCTCGGCACCGCCTCTGGCAGCTGGGTGGAGTTGAACGGCGTTTCCGGATACCTGGGCAACGGCAGCAACAACAATGAAGGTGTGACCGCCGACATTATCCTGACCGGCACGGAAAACGGTGGCAAGGGTGATGCCCTTATCATCAACAACGGCTACAACACGGCATCCCACGCCTTCACCGGCACCATCCAGGGCCACGGCAACCTGCACCAGAACTGGAATTCCACCAGCTCTCAGACTTACAGGTTCCAAGGTGATATCAGCGGATGGGACGGCTCCTTCAAGACCAGCGGCGGCGCGGGCGCCATCACCGTCTACTACGAGCAGAACGCCACACAGATCAATACGCCCATCGTCCACAACCGCAACGCCTCCTTGGATGTCCATATCGACAATGATAAGGACGTGACCGTGAACGGCACCATTGAGCGTCAGCAAGGTTCTCTCAATCTCTTCGTGAATGCCAACGCCACCTTTAACGGTGCGCTGACGGATGTCTCCACCCTGACTGTTGGATCCGGCAAGACGGCTACCCTGAAGGGGGAATCCTCTATCAGCACGCTTTCCGGCACCGGCAGCCTGACGGTTGACTCCGGAGACAACTCGGTGCTTCTCAACGCTGTGTCCGAGTACACCGGAGACGTGAACGTAACCAGCGGTACGCTCGATTTGACGAATGCCGCCAGTACCGTGACGCTCGGCTCCTTGACGATGAACAGTGGCGGTACGCTGAAGCTGGATGCGGAAAACATGCTTGCCGTGACAGAGAGCCTCACCTTGGGAGCAAACGCCACGCTGGACCTCAGCCAGCTCGCCTTGAGCGGTGAGCGGTCCAGCTACATGCTGGCCTCTGGCGGCAACATTTCCGTGGATAAGAATGTTATCCTGACGCTTGCTCCCGAATACCAGGACAAGGCCAGTCTCTACGCGAGTGGAGGCACTCTCGTGCTGCTTTTGGACACGGGGCACAAGAGTCTCGTTTGGCAGGGGCCGGAGGGCGAGTGGTCCATTAATCCCACCGCCAGGAACTGGTACGAAGATAATACTGAAATAGAGTCCGCCTTTGCCGATGGCGACACCGTACGCTTCGGTTCGGCATCCAACGGCCACACCGCCACGCTGGGTTCAAACGTGAACCCAGCCGGCATCACCGTGAATGAAAACGCCTCCACAACGGTCAATCTGGGCGGGCATGCCCTGACAACCGACCTTGTGACAGTGGCTTCCGGCAGCACGCTTACCGTGAGCGGCTCAGAAGGCTCGTTCACCAACAACGGCTCGCTCAGTCTCAACAACTCCAAGCTCAGCATCAACAATGCCGGCGCGGAGGTTATGTTGGGCAACGTTTCTATGGAGAACGGTGCCACGCTGGAGGTATTGGCTGCCGATAGCGCCGAAGCGCGGTCCGTATTTGCCGGCGACAACGCCAATGCCACCATCAAACTGGGGGTGGATATGACAATCTCCAAGGGCGATAGCGATGCTGCCACCGCCGGTGCGCTTTACACCATCGGAGCAAACCACACGTTGCAAATCGTAGGTGTTGGCGAAACAGTTCACACTCTCACCGTGGACAAGTTCGATATCGCCAACGTCAATACGGGCGTGAGCCTGCAGAACGTGAACTTGGTGGTGAAGGGTGCTGCCACTGTGGGTGAGCTTTCTGTGCGCAGCAACAATCACGGCACCGTGACAGTGGATAGCAGCTCCAGCCTTACCCTCAACGGCAGCGTTGATTGGAACCATGACGGCAAGTACGTTGATTTGGATATCTCCGGCACCGTGAACGTGAACGGTGGAGCCACCAACAAGCTCCACGATGTCACGCTCAACGGCAACGGCGACATCAATTTCGCTGCGAACACCGTCACCACCATTGCGGGCGACCTTACCCTTGCAAAGACCATTGACAACAGCGGATCTTTGGCGCTCTCCGGCATGGTGACGCTCACCGGCTCGCTGACGGAGGATTATGATTTCGCTGAGAAGGTGACGGGTTACTCCGGCCAGGGTGAGTACGCCGGCAGCGGCTACGAGGTCGATGCCACCAATTACTACTTGGTCAAGAACACCGGCACAGGCACGCTGAGCTCCACCGCCACCAGCAGTGATGCGAGTATCATCCTTTCCGTCAAGGACAACAGCCTTCTGTTCCATACGGCGGGCCAGCAGGGCACGGTCTACTACATCAACAAGGACCTGACCTACAATGCGGATGAAATGGGCGCAGCCACCGCCATCCACGTGAGTGAGGGCCAAACCCTCACCGGAACCATGGCGGACGTGACGGCCAAGCCCTTTGCCGGCACCGGCAAGGTGGTCGTTTCTGACGATATCGGCAACGGCACGCTCACCTTCAACGGTGTGACAGAAGGCTTTGGTGGCACCCTCTCTCTGACCCGCGCCGGCGGCGATCACAATAAGAAGCTGGTGCTGAACAATTTCAACGGCACGCTGGAATATGCGGGGCGCTTTGAGCTCAACGGCAGCAACCTCGGCAATGCCGGGCAAATCACCTTCAACGGCGACAGGAGCAGCTCCAACACCGGCCTCTGGTTCCATGGCAATGGCTCGCAGACGCTTACTCAGGATATCAACCTGACCGGCGACAACGATGTGCAGTTCGAAATTACGGAGAACAACACCAACCTGATGGTGTCCGGAGATGTTTCCGGCAACAGGCTTTGGAAGACGGGCGGCGGCAAGATGACGCTCAACGGCACCGTGAATGTTACCAGGGCCAAGGTGTCAGGGGGTACGCTGGAGTTCAATGAAGAATCCACCATCGGCACGTACATGATTACCGGCGGTACCACCAATTTCAATGCGGATGCCGCCATCACAACCTTGGGAACGGAGAACGGTTCTATCAACGCCACCGTGACCATTGGTGAAGATGCCACGGTCAATATCACCAACATTAACAACAACTGGGGTATCGGCACCATGACGGTGAACGGCGTGCTAAACGTGGAGGACACTTTCCTGTTCTCCTCCGGTAATGACCGCAATACCGTGAACGGTACCGGTATCATCAACACAAACAAGGTTACCAGTCAGAACGTGACCAACCCGGCGGCGTTCTCCGGCGTGACCCTCAACATCGGCTCCGGCGGTATTGGCGGCGGACGCCCCGTTGAGTTCGGCACCATGACCATTGGTGTGCGAGACGGCGCAGACGGCTGGACCGCCTCGAACAACAATATCTCCCTGGCGGAAGGGGCCACCACCACCTTTGCACCCGGTGAGAATCAGAGCATCACCATGGGCAACATCGGCGGCGCCGGGTCTCTCCTGATGAACGGCGAGGGCTCGCTCAACTTCAACGGTACGGTATCCTACACGGGCACGACCACGGTGGAGAAGGGCACGCTCAATCTGGGCGGCAACAGCCACAGTATGTCCATTCTCAACGTGAACGGCGGCAAGGTGACCACCTCCCACAGCGGCGGCAGCGGCTGCGTGAGCGGTACCATCAACATCAACGCCGGCGGCACCTTTGAGGTCAACGGTGAGCATGATGCCTTCGGTTACGATGACAATGTGGCAACCGCCAAGATTGCCATGGCGGGTACAGAGGGGAATGAAGCGCGTCTCGTCCTCAATCCGTCTAATCACGGCAGCGTGACAATGAAGACCAATCTGGAACTCAACGGCAATGCTGTCATTGAGGCGCAGAACGGCGCATCCTTCAACACCTACGGCTGCGGAATCTCCGTGACCAACACCGGCAACGCCATTGACGGCCTGCGCGTTCGCAGCAATGTGACGGTCAGCACTGCGGATGGCGCAGAATTGACACTTGCCTCGCTTGCCCAGGGAACAACCACGGATGCCAGCGGCACCTTGACGAAGGCCGGAAACGGCACGCTCATCCTGGATGCCGCTTCCATCACCAACACCTCAACCGTTGTGGCTGCCGGCGTGCTTGAACTCACCGATACCGTGGATTCCATAACAGGGGCTCTCACCATCGACAGCGGTGCCACGTTCAAGTTGGCAGAATATGGGGACAGTGCCGTTGCCGCGTCCAATCTCACGCTCGCCACGGGCTCTATTTTGGATGTGAGCCAGCTTGATTTGGACCTCACCTCTTCCACCCCGTACACGCTGATGAAGGGTGGCTCCATTTCCGCTGCAAGCGGCGTGGTGGTCAATTTCGGCACAGATGATCAGGTGCGCTATGCCCTGACCGTGGACGGCAGCAACAACCTGGTGCTGACCTTTGTGCAAGGCAGCAAGGACCTTATCTGGAACGGCGGCAACGGCAATTGGTCCGATACCCACTGGCATACAGCTGCGGCTCCCGAAACTTCCACCAATTTCAGTGTTAAGGACAACGTGACCTTTGATGGAACCGGCGGCGAAGCTACCGTCACCCTGACGGAGGGTACGGAGGCTGGCCGCATGACCTTGGCGAACGGCGGCAGCACCCTCACAGTCAACACCAATGGCCATGACTTGATTGTGGATGAGCTCGTGTCTGCCGATGCCGCCAACAAGCTCACGAAGAGCGGCACCGGCACGGCCACCTTCAACGGGGAGGATACGGCCTATTTCGGAGTGCTTGCTGTTGGCTCTGATGCCGGCACCACTATCTTTAACCAGCATGTGATTCAAACCGGCAACACTCGTTTTGATGTGTACAGTGACGTGGCCTTCAATCAGGGCTACGAGTTCACGGGAACATCAAGCAACAGTTATGCCCTGTTGGTGTTCAACACCGCCACCGTTACATTGGGCGGCACGTCCGATATGCCGAACTACAACATCGGTGTGAACGGTGAAACCGGCAAAGTCGTCATCGCTGCGGGTGCCGATGTCACAGCGAACCAGTTCATGAGTTCCACATCCAATGTGAACAACAACGGTATCCTGGTCGTCGAGAAGAACGGCAACCTCCATCTCGGTGGCCGTTTGTGGGCCAAGCAAATGGATTTGCTTGGGGCCGTGACCGTGGATGGTAATGCCGGCACCTCTAATATTGCTACATTGAACGCCCAGGGTGGTACGGCCACGTTCTCCAAGAATGCGGTGACCGTCACCACGCTGAACGCCTCAGGCGGTGTGGAGACCGTGATTGATAACGCTCAAAACCTCACGGTTTCGGCCATCAATTTCACTGACAACGATACGGAATTGACCTTCAAGGGCCATGTGGTGGTTAGTGGTGGCAGCCGAGTGGAAGTCGGGTATAACAATAACGACAAGAACAATGAGACGGCCACGTTCGAAAGCGGGTTCGATTATACCGGCACCAATGGTTACGCCTTGCTGATTGGCAACACGAATACCGTGGTCTTGGGAGGAAGCTCAGATTGGCATGGAAAGACCTTGGGCATGGAAACCTCTGGCAAGATAATCCTGCAGGAGAACGCCACGGTCTCCGTGGGCCGCGTGTTCAATTCCGGCACCGCCGCCAACAACGGTACGGTGGTGCTGGGGCAAGGTGCCAAGTTCAGCATCACCAATACATCCGGTGATGCCAGCACCATTTCCCAGGTGCAGAACAACGGCGGCACGCTGGAGTTTGCCAACAGCACCACCCTGGCGGGCAAGGTAAGCGGCAATGGTGACATCTCGTTCAATGGTTCGGCCAACAAGACATTGACGATGAACGGCGACGTTTCAGAGTTCGCCGGTACGCTGCAGAATACATCCAATGCAGATTTGACTGTCTCCCTGGGAACATCTGCCAATCAGTTGCACATGGACATCTCCTCCACCGGTGAGGGGAAGGTGGACTTGTCTATGGGAGGTGGGGACTACTTCCTGTACGGCACGCAGAACGTACGCAACATCACTCAGCCTGTCTCCGTGCATTTGGAGGTGAGGGATCTTGGCAATGTGACAGCCACCGGCACGGTGCAGACAGGCAACTTCGATGTCGGTACGACCTCGGACGAGACGGGTGCCCGGTTCGCCTTGAGCGGCCAAGATGCTAAACTGATATACAGCGGCGATGCCCATAGTTACTCTGCCAATGTACGCGGTTACGGCACCTTCGCCGTGGTAGATGGTGCCACGCAGGAGCTGACGAATATCGGCAGCTTCCATGGCATCTTCGAGGCGGAGGGTGAAGGCAGCGTTTTGACACTGAGCGGAACGCTCGGCAATGGTACCAGGTTGCACGCTTCCAATGATGGCGTTATCATCCTGAAGCAGACCTACACCTTGGATGACAACGTGACAGTGGATGACGGTACGCTGCGGGTGGACAACGGCCTGGCGGTGAACGGCACGGTGGACCTTTCAGCCGGCATGCTGGAGCAGCATGGCGGCACCGTTACGGTGAACGCGGACAAGAGCCTGACCCTGGGTGAGGCCAGCCTCACCTCCGCCATCTCCAATAGCGGCACGGTGGCCTTCACCAAGGACATCACCGCCTCCGGGCTGGCGCAGGAATCCAGTGGGGAGGTCTTTGTGGGTGCGGATGATGTGAAGACGGAGACTGCCAACCACTTCGACGGCAAGCGCACGGAATCCGCCATTCGCGTGGTAAGCGGAGATGGCAAGGTGACCCCGGGAGGCCACAAGGTGACCCAGGGCGATGTGGCGTACACGATTCAGGGTGACGGCACGGCCGTGGGCGTGACGGAGAGCAACGTGGACTATGCCATGTTCCTGCAGCACGAAGCGGGCAGCACGCTGAATTCCTCCACCATCACCGCCACGGCAGAGCAGCATGATGAGTTGATTGTGAACGTGGATGTCAACAATGCCAACCTGAATGTGGATTCCGCGCTCATGGTGGTTCAGGCATGGGATGCCAACATTACCAACACGGGGGATGCCGACAATATTGAAGTCCTCCACATTGCCGGCGGCACCAACTACCTTACAGGTGGCGTGAGTGATTTGGCTCAGATGACATTGTTTGCCCAAGCAGAGGATAGCTCCCTGCATATCCTCGGCGCGGATGGTTCTGCGTATCAGGCCAAGGCCGGTGCGGTTGAATTCCACGGCACGCAATCCGAACGGAAGGTGACGATATCCGCCGCCCGCACCGATGGTGACGGGGCCGATATCTACTCCCTGGAGAATGAGCGCTACAGCGTGGAAGCCCACAAGATGGTCAAGGTGGCGGACGGCAATGTGACCGTGAACAATCACATCAAGACAGATACGGTTTCCACGGGTGAGGCCACGGGCAGTCTCACACTCGCCAACGGCGTGGATGCCGAGACCCTGAGCGAGGTGATTGCCGCCAGCGGTGACGTGACCTTCCTGAACATGGCTGCCGAGAACAAGACGACCGGGGGCAGCCAGACAGCCGTTTCCCTGAACAACCTGGAGATTGGTGCCGGACGGACCGCGAGCTTCTATGAGGCCGCGGCCCCGCCCAGCATCGGGGAATTGGCGGAGGAAGCCTCTGTGACGGTGGTGGCCACGCTCACCGCCGGTGCTGGTGCCACGCTGAATGCGGACCTGCACATGGAATCCGGCTCCGTGATGGATGTCTCCGCTGCCCAGTCCAGCTTCGGCCTGCAGCTGGGCAGTTCCTTGACGCTTGAACCGGGGGCCAAGCTGAGCGATGAGGACATGCTGGCGGTTTCCTCCCTCTCTATGGAGAACCGCTGGTATTACATAGCCACTTCGGCGGAGCAGCTCATCATCACCGGTATCGGCGAATGGGACGGCACGAAGGGTGAACGGCTCACCTGCGAGGATTGCATGCACCCGGATTTGGATGCAAGCTTGGTGTACACGGATTTGGAGAAGGGCAAGTACGCCATGGTGTACAACTGGGGCCAGAACGTGGGTACATACACGGTGGCCCTCTACCTGATTCCGGAACCGGCAACCACATCCCTGAGCCTGCTGGCGCTGGCGGCCCTGGCCGCACGCCGCCGCAGGAAGTGAGGCCAGGCGCTCTGATTTCACCCCATGCTGGCAGGCTGCGCGCTTGACAGCATGGGGCGCTTTCTGTACCTTTAGGGCATGTTCTCCCTGCTGTCCGACAAGCTCGACGACGCCTTCCGCAAGCTGCGGGGCGTGAGCAACATCACCGAGTCCAACATCAAAGATGCCATGCGCGATATCCGCATGGCGCTGCTGGATGCCGATGTGGAATACTCCGTGGCGCGAGAGTTTATCGCGCATGTGAAGGAGCAGGCCATGGGAGAGAAGGTTCTCAAGTCCGTGAAGCCGGGTGAGCAGATTGTCAAGATTTTCCGGGATGAGCTGGCAGACCTGCTGGGCGGTGATGCCGCGGAGCTGAACCTGGCGCCGCCCGCGCACATCCTGGTAGTGGGCCTGAACGGTGCGGGCAAGACCACCACCAGCGCCAAGCTGGCGCGCCGCCTCAAGATGGAGGGCCGCAAGCCGCTTCTTGTGGCCTGCGATTTGGTGCGCCCCGCCGCCATTGACCAGCTGGCCACCCTCGCCGCGCAGGTGGAGGTGCCCGTCTACACCCCGGACCCCGCAGAGAAGGATGTCATCCGTGTGGCCAAGGACGCCCTCCGCTGGGCGGAAGGGCAGGAGCATGACGCCCTCATCTTTGATACCGCCGGCCGCCAGGAGGTGGATGAGGCTCTGGTGGACGAGCTGCGCCGCCTGGCCAAATTCCTGCAGCCGCAGGAGGCCCTGCTGGTGGCGGATGCCGCCACGGGCCAGCAGGCCGTGCGCGTGGCGCAGACCTTCGATTCCGCCGTGGGACTCACCGGCATTATCCTCACCAAGCTGGACGGCGATGCCCGCGGCGGCGCGGCGCTCTCCATGCGCGCGGTCACCGGCAAGCCCATCAAGTACATGGGCGAGGGCGAGAAGCTGGACATGTTCGGCCCCTTCGTTCCCCAGCGCATGGCAGACCGCATTCTGGGCATGGGCGACATTGTGGGTCTGGTGGAGAAGGCGGCGGAGAAGATAGACCAGGAATCCGCCATGAACTCCATGAGCCGCATGATGAGCGGCGAGTTCAATTTCAACGATTTCCTCAACCAGATGCGCATGATGCAGAACCTTGGGCCGCTGGAGGGCCTGCTGGGCCTGCTGCCGGGCTTCAGCAAGATTCGCAAGCAGCTGCCGGATGATGCGCTGGATCCCAAGCGCATGAAGCGCATGGAGGCCATTGTGCTCTCCATGACCAAGGCGGAGCGCGCCAACTACAAGCTGCTCATTCCCTCCCGCCGCCGCCGTATCGCCAAGGGCTGCGGCTGCACGGAAATAGAGGTGAACCGCTTCATCAAGAACTTCAAGGATATGAAGGAGATGATGGGCGGCAAGGGCAAGATGGGCGGCATGATGAAGCAGCTCATGAAGGGCGCAGGGAAGGGCGCCGGCAAGGGTGCCCCCGCCGGCATGCCGGATATCTCCTCCCTCATGAACGGCTCCGGCGGCGGGGAAATGCCGGATATGTCCCAGCTGCCGGATATGTCTCAAATGCCGGACCTTTCCTCGCTCATGGGTGGCGGCGGTTCAAAGATGCCGCAACCGCGCGGGCTCGGCGCGTTCTCCGGCCTTTTCCGCAAACGCAGATGAAACTCCTTTCCACACTGCTGGCTGCCGCGGCGTCTCTCTTCGGTCTGGCGTTCGCCCTGGTGCCGCAGGATGTGGTGGTGGTGTACAACGCGGATTCCCCGTTGAGCGTGCGCTGTACGGAGGCCTACTGCGCGCGCCGCGCTATCCCCAAGGAGAACGTGGTGGGGCTGCACGGCGTCACGGCGGCGGACATCTCCCGCGCAGACTACACCCGCCTCGTCATGGAGCCCCTCATGGAGGAGGCCCGCGTGCGCGGCTGGCAATGGCCCGCCAACCCCAAGATGCTCGGCATGCGCAAGGCGGCCATTCTGCTCATGCCGGATATGCCCCTGCGCGTGGCCGCCGCGGCCAACCTGCCCAAGCAGCTCGCAGGCAGCGGCAACAACAGCGCCTCCCTGGATTCCGAGCTCATGAACCTCGGTTCCCTCTATCCCCTCGGCGGCCCTCTGGGAAACCCTGCCTACAAGAAGGACGGCGATATCAGCAAGCACGATCCGCACGTGCTCTCCGTATGCCGCATCGATGCCCCGGACGAGGCCACCATCATGCGCATGATCAACGACCCCGTGGAAGTGGAGAAGCGCGGGCTCTGGGGCTGGGCCGTGGTGGACCAGGGCGGCCCCTATGCAGAGGGCGATGCCATGTTCAAGACCACTGCATCCTACGCCAAGGTGCAGGGCTTCCCCCTTTTCTACGAAACTTCCAGGCAGACCATCGGCGCGGATTTCCCGCTCATGAACCATGTGGCTGTGTACTGGGGCTGGTACAACCAGCATCCCAACGGCCCCTTTGCCTCGTCCGCCCCGGCTTTCCGCTTTGAAAAGGGAGCCGTGGCCTACCATTTGCACTCCTTCAGCGCGCTGTCCGTGAAACAGCCCAACCAGTGGGTGTGCGCCCTGCTGCAGCGCGGGGCCTCCGTTACCGCTGGAAACGTGGCGGAACCCTACCTGGGCGGTTGCCTGAACCCGGAAATCTTCTTTGCCCGCCTGCTGCAGGGCTACACCGTGGCGGAGGCCTCCCTCATGGCCACGCCCGCCAGCTCCTGGCAGGGTGTGGTGCTGGGTGATCCCCTGTACCGCCCCTTCGCCGCCCGCAAGAACGCCCCCGCCGGGCTGAACGCCTTCTCCCAGTGGCGGGAAATGTACCGCAACGGCTCCGCCAATGTGGGCTCCATGGAAAGCATGCTCACCTCTCACCTGCGTTCGGAGCAGGCCCCCGTCCTGGCGGAAGCCTTCGCCTGGTACTGCACGGAGAACGCCCGCATGGACAAGGCGGCGGAGTATTTCCGCGTGGCCGCCCAGCTCAGCAAGGACACGCGGGATTGGACCCGCAACACCCTCATGCAGATTACCGTGGAATACAGCCGCGGTGAGAAGGTTGTGGCGGAAACACTCATGAAGCGCATGTTGGAGCAGACCCTTGCCTCCCCCTACCGCAAGGCCATAGAACAGACTGCGGATACCGTGGTGGAGCAGCGTCGCAAGGACCGCGCCGCCCAAGCCGCGGCAAAAGCCGCCGCCGCCCAGGACGCCGCCAAGAAGCAAAGGTCTCCCAAGGGTAAGAAGTGAGACAATCCTTGGTTCCCCCGTGTTGGTTTCTTGTGGGGTATCTGCACATGTGTCCCAAAGATTGAGTTTGTCTTTTTCTCCGCATTGATAGGCAATCGTTAGGAAAATCGCCCAAAATTGAAGCCCCCTCCCTTGAATTTTGGCAGTAAAGGCGGCTTGAAACGTGCAACCGGAGACGTCATCCACCCCGCAGAGCGGGGTTCGGTACGGAGACGTTAGGACGGTGGTTACCCCCAGCGCTCCCGCGCTGGGGTAACTTTGAGTCGCCATTGGAATGGCTCCACATATAGCGCGCCCTTTGGGCGCGTTCCTACGTATGCCCCGCCCTGCGGGGCATGCGCTGGCGCGTGTTTGAAGCATCCTTTCATATGGCAGGGCTCATCACTGTTGCAGTTATGCTTTTGCACCCCGCCTTGGGGGGGTGCTTTCCTTTTTAGAGCCACGGGTGTCAACCCGTGGGTGCCGAGGGCCCTAACGGCTCCGCCGGGGAACCCCGCCTCGTCGCGCCTCAGCGTGACGAACGGCGGGGTGGCTCCGCTATCCCATTGCACGTCTCGGCGCCTTCGCCACGCGCCTTGCGTTTTATCCTCCCCACCACACGAATTCGTCGTTTTCCAAAAATCTTTGGGACACATGTGC
>JAZUGI010000035.1:0-5273 GCA_045641125.1 Akkermansia sp. | reverse complement strand
TTGCTTGTCTTCCTAAGACCGCTTGGCCTCCGACTTTACAAAATTCACCCCAAGTTCCTGTCGAAAACGTACAGATTTGACAAGAAGTTCCTGTCGGAAACGTACAAAATCAGATAATTTGCTTGAAAATCCAATATTTTGCGACGACATTCGCAATCCACCCCGCAAGAGGCGGGGTAGACACGAGACTTCGGTTCCTCATTGTTTTTCGTCATTTTAATAAAAAATGGGCCATTTTTCAAAATTCGCGCTTATAAGGGTATGGAGATGTATGCATCCCGCCCCTCCGGAAAACGGAACAGGTACGCTCTGAGCTTGCAATCAACTGCGCCCGGGGGTATGATAAAAGAAACGATTAGCCATGAACATGGACAGAAAATTCCTTTCCCTAGCCGCCACGCTTGGAGCGCTGCAGCCGGTGTTTGCCGGGCAGGTCACCATCAGCCCGGAGCGCCAGCTCATCCGCATCAAGTTCGATGAACCCATCGTCAGCCAAACCGTGGTGGAGACCGCGCGCTACGAGCGCTACCGCGACAAGAAATCCACGCCGCACGATTTGGGGCTGGACCTCTTCGAGGTGACAGGCGACCCCGCGCACCAACCCAAGGTGCATTGGGAGGACCAGAACCGCCTGCTCATTGAGGTGGCGAAGGGCACGAGCGTGGCCACGGAGTTCCTTCTGGCATTCAAGCCGGGGGTCACCTACCTGAGCGGCAAGGAGCTGGCGCAGCGGGAATTCCGTTTCCATGCGCCGGACACCCACTTGACAACGGAACGCGCGCAGGACGGCCTGCCGAACCTGGGCATCATCGTGCATCCATCGAGAGAAAACACCAAGGAGGCCATCGAGTTCTCCCCCGCCAGCCCTGTGGAGTACACTTTTGTGCAGCAGATTGAGAAAGGAGACGGCCGCATGGTGGACGGCCGCAAGGTGCCAGGCAAGGCGCAGCCCGTGCTCTTCAAGCACATGCGGCGAGCCGATTTCAAGGCGGGCGAGGCGCGCACTCTCACGCCGGACTCGGTCATCCCGTCGGGGGCGCTGGTAGTGCCTGTAGAGACGCTGCCGAACAACACGCGCTGGGAGCTGGTGGCCACGCCCGCCAAGGGCAGCGGGCTCATCCGCACCACGCAATTCGACAATGCCTTCACCGAGCTGCGGACGGATGTGCTCGACGGTATCCGCCAGCCGGAAAAGGAGGGGGAGAAGCCCTACTACGCCGTGGAGGTGGGCTTTGACGCCACCGTTACGGAAGCCACCGCCAAGCAGGCCTTCCAAGACCTCCAAATCAGCATCGGCGGTGCCAAATCCGTCAATGCCGCAGACGGTGCGTCCAAGAGCGTCTCCACGCCGCAGGGCACCTACACCTTCACCTTCGACGGCTTCATGGAGAACACCGGGGTGGCCAACTTCAGGGTCACCAACGGGGATGCCGATGGCGACAACCCCGGCAGCACAGATGTCACCTGGAGCTACAGGGAGCCGGATGCCGTGAAAGGCTTCCGCATGCGCGTAGCGGCCCCGGTGCCCGCCTTGGCGGAGTTCACCGTGCAGCCCGGCATTGCAGCCAAGCTGGGGCTGCCCGTCACGCGCGCCCACGTGCACCGCATCAACCTCACCCCCGCCTGGCCCGCCGTGGATTTGGCGGAGAGCCGCACGGGGCAGGCGGCGCGCCTGCCGTACCGCGGCGAACACAAGCTGCGCCTGCGCTCCGTGGGCGGCTGCGGCATCACCGCCACCGCCTACCATTGGGATGCGGATGCCGCCCTGCAGGTGGACGAGGCCGTGGTGCGCTGCTCCAACAGTGAGCCTGATGCCATGCACAAGTACCTCCTGGCCGTCAACTCGCTGCAGGTGCGCGCCGGGTTGCTGGACAAGGAGTATTTCAAGCGCGCGAAGGACATCCGGCAGGAGGCGGTCGCACGCTACAAACGCGACTGCAAGCGCCTGCAGGAGGCCTGCGCCAAGGCGCAGAGCTTCCAGCCGCAGCAGCTGCCCGCGGATGAAACCGGATTCTGCGACACCGCGGAGCATGTGCTGGACCTGGACGCCCTCACCGCCGGGAACACCAAGCCCGGCCTCTACCTCATCCGCCTGGACATCAAGCCCAACCCCGCCGTGCTGGCCGCCGCCAAGGCAGTGGGCGTGAGCGAGGAGGACCTGACCCTGCACACCGAATTCCCGGTCCAGGTGTCGGACTTGCAGCTGGCGGGCGTGGAAGAGGCGGGCCTGCTGCTGGTGAGCGACCGCCAGACCGGAAAGCCCGCGGGCGCGGGGCGCACGGTGGTGCGGGACGAGGGTGGAAAGAGCCTGGAGTTCCCCATGGAGAACGGCATGGCCTGCCTGAAACCCAAGCCCAAGGATGCCGACCTGGAGCCGGCAAGCATGCTTGTGCAGGTAGGCGAGGACTATCTTCTGCCGGATGACGGCATCGGCGATTTCGTCATCACCGTCTTCCGCGAAAGCGGGAATAGTCGCTCAGACAATGACGCCGGGGACGACTGCAGTGCTTGCGTCTTCTGCGACCACGACCTTTACCGCCCCGGCGATGCCGTGCACGTGCGCGGCATCATCCGCAACCTGGACAGCCTCAACAACACTTCCCTGCCCAAGCTGAAGGAGGTCTCTCTAATCATCGAGAAACCGAACGGCGAGCCCTGGAAGAAGGAAACGCTCGCGGTGGACGCATTCGGCTGCGTGGCGTACGACTTCACGCTGCCGGAGGGCGAGGAGGACGTGACCGGGAGCTACGGCATCCTGCTGAAGGATGGCAAGGAACTGCTGGAATCTTGCTATATCAAATCGGAAGTGTTCCGGCGCGACGCCTTCGAGCGCACGGCCAAAATCGAGGTGGAGCGCGTGGCTCCCAAGAGTGCCAAGCTGCGCATCACCGCGCAGGATTTGAACGGTGCGCCCCTCTCCAACGCCAAGATACACTACGTGCTTTCCACGGATATGCAGGTGGACGGCGAGAAGGAGGTGGATGCCGTGCTGGACGCCAAGGGCTGCTATGAGCGCACCGTCTCCCTCTCGCCCAAGAAGGACGATGCCTCCAACTATCACTTCCTGAGAGTCGATAACGGCACCATCACCAACGACCGCGAGGAGGTGCGCAACTTCTGCTGCAATACAGCCATCTACAATGCGGATTTCCGCGTGGTGCGCGACCACGGCAACCTGACGCTCCACTCGGTGGCGGCAGACAAGGAGGACGGCAACAAGGTGCTGCCCCGCGACCAGAAGTTGCACCTGGTGCTCAAGGGCAAGGATGTGGTGGAGCGGGAGGAATTGCCCACCGGCTTCACCATGGAGCGCCGCGGCGAGGTCATCGTGTGGGAGGGCGACATCACCGTGCCCGCCAACTCGGTATTCGGATGCCCCATGAACCTCAAGGAGCGCATCGACGAATACCGCAAGGGCAAGGACAAGCATGCGCTCACAAACCTCAGCCTGTACATCAGCGGCACGGATCCGGCCGGGCGTTCCTTCACCGATTCCATGCACATTTGGGAGAGCGAGCTGGAGACGAAGGATGCCGACCCCGACTTCTCCCTGACGGGCGGCGAAGAGGGACGCCCCTTGACGCTGAAATCGGAGGCGGCGGGCACCGCCTTTGCCATTGTCTCCAGCGGCAGCGGCAACTTCCGCCCGCTGACGGTGCCCGTGGAGAGCGGCGTGCACCCCGTGGACCTGAAGCTCACGCCGCAGGAAACCGGGCGCATGAATGTGCTGATGGTCATGCCCGTCAAGGACAAGGACGGCCTGTTCACCCTCCAGGCGTACAACTCGTGGGACCTGGATGTCCCGAACCCGCAGCGCAAGCTGCAGGTGAAGCTGGACCTGCCCGCAGAGGCATGCCGCCCCGGCGCGCAGGTGAAGCTCGGCGGCAGCGTCACCCTGCCGGACGGCTCGCCCGCCACCGCCGCCGTCACCTTCTACGCGGTGGACGAGGGCATGCTCTCCGTCACCGGGAGATACCGCCTGCCCAACCCGGAGCTCGAGCTGAGCTGCAGTCCGTCCAACATGTATCTCTCCCACAACCGCTGGCATGGCATGATGGATAGGCGGCCCGCAACGTGGGACTTCGTCGGCCTGATGCATGGCGTGTGGACCGGCGAGTGCACCAGCCGCAGCGAGGACAGGATGTGGCCCCCGCACATCTTCGGTGGGCAAACCCGCTACGGGGTGAGGCATTCCATGAAGCGCGCCGGCAGGGGAGTTGCCAACGGTGCCGCCATGGCCGTGGAGGAAGCCTGCGCGACCGAGAACATTGCCGATTGGATGGAGGAGGCCCCCGCCGCCGCGCCCGCGCCGGTGGCGCTAGCCTGCGCGGCGGAGGACGATGAGGACGAGGGCAGCGACGACGGGGACGGCTCGTTCGGGCCGTCTGCCAAGCCGCGCCTGCGCACCAACTTTGTGCCGGTGGCGGTGTGGAAGGCATCCCTGCCCGTGGACGCGCAGGGGCGTTTCGAGGCCGAGTGCACGCTGCCGGACACGCTGACCACCTACCGCGTGTTCGCCGTGGCGGTGGACGACAGCGGCAACCGCTTCGGCGGCACGGAGGGCAAGCTGCAGGTCAACCAGCCCGTGATGCTCACTCCCGGCACTCCCTTCTTCATGAGCACGGGAGACAAACTGCTCCTGCCGCTCACCGTCACCAACAACACGGATGCGGAAGGCACCTGGAAAGTGAAGCTGGATGCAGCCTCCGTCACCCGGGAAATCCGCCTGGCGCCCCACGCCACCGGTACGCTCAAGTTCGAGGTGGAGGCCACGCAGGAGGGCGAGTTCACCCTCAACTGGACCGCCACTGCCAAGAACGGCGCGGATGCCGTGCAGGGCACCTTCCCTGTGCGCTTCCCCGCCCCCCTGCTCAAGGAGGCGCACCACCTGGTGCTGTCCAAGGGCACAGAGACGCTGAAGCCCGCGGCCCTGCTGGCACCGGAGCTGGCCGGGTCCACGCGCGGCGAGCTGGAGGTGGCGCTTTCCGCCAACCCGCTGCTCCACCTGGCCGGATGCATGGACTTTGTGCTGGACTACCCCTACGGCTGCACGGAGCAGACCGCCACCGGGCTGCTGCCCTGGCTGCTGTATGACCGCCTGGCACCCATCTGCCCGCGCATGGCGGAAACCCCGCCCGCCAAGGCGCACGAGCTGGTGGTGAAGAGCATTGAGCGAATCCTCCGCCGCCAGAAGAGGGACGGCGGGCTCGGCTACTGGGACGATGCGCGCGAATCCTGCCTCTGGGCCTCCGCCCACGCCGCCTTCGTGCTGG
>JAZUGI010000034.1:0-10198 GCA_045641125.1 Akkermansia sp. | reverse complement strand
TCGCACGGTGTACTCGTCGTCAACGTCGATCTTTACGTCCTTGCCCTTTATGGCGTTGATGCTCCCCTGCGTGCTCTTGTCGGTTCCCTCGGTGGTTACGTCCACCGGGGCTTCCGTACCCTGCACGCTCTGTACGGCTCCCTGCGCGGCTGCTTCGGTGCCGTTGGTAGTGACGTTCACCGGGGCTTCCACGGGCTCGCCTACGCCCTGCACGGCGGCTTTAGCTTCATCCGTGCCATACGCGGCAACCTGCGTTTCAACGTTGCCCGGTACAAGCCCGTACGAGGTCGCCAGCTCTTCGGCTGCTGCGCGGTCAAGTCCTGCGGCTTCGGCAGCGGCAATGAAAGCGTCCCGGCTTGCCTGTACCTTGCCCGTTACGCTGTCGGTGCCCTCACCTGCGGCAATGGCGGCGTCCCGGTATCCGTTGGCCGCTTCGGCAATCTGAATAAGGCTCTCTCGGTTAGCCCGTCCGGCTTCCGTGTTGGCGTCGAGTGTCTGCCCGTTTTCGGCTACGCTCTCGCTGACTTCTCCAAGCGTGGATAGGTAGTCGTTTTCTGCTTCCACCACGCCCATTGCATTGCCCGCAGCCTCGTTGAGGGCGTCCGCATGGTCCCGCACGGCGTCCGCTGCTGCCTGTGTGGCGTCCGCAGAATCTCCCATAATCTGTGCGAGATATTCGGCTTGCTCTGCGGCGTCCCCGCTGATTCCAGACTCTTCTATGAGCTTGTCCTTGAGCTCTTCGAGCTTGCCCGCCTGGTCTTGGATTGCCCGCCCGCCCTCGTCATATACGGGCACGCCGTTTCGCATGGTGACAACGTGCTCTTCTAGGGCGTCTTTCCCGTCCTGTAGCTTGCGCTCAAGCTGCGCAAGCGCCTGTGCTGCGCTGTCGGTGTCACCTGCCAAGCCCTCGAAGCTGAGTTTTGCTAGGGCGTCGTCGGTGTCCCCTAGAGCGTCCTTTACCACGTCGAGATAGGTCTTAGCTTGGTCTCCCCACTTCCACCACGAGTCTTCCTCTGCCAGTGAGAAAGCAATGTCCTGCACTTTCTCCGCAATGGCAGCGCTGTCGAGCTTGCCGCCCACGGTGTAGAACTCATTGCCAAGCTGCGCGGCTGCTTCGGCTGCTGCCGTGTTCTCTTCGGCCATGCTTTGCAGCTTGCCAACGGCAATACCAATGGCAGCGGCAAAGCCCGCCGTGATTGCCAGCCCTGCGGCACCGAAGCTGCCAGAGACACCGCCCAAAATGTCCTGCGCAATCTGCGGTATGTCCTCCATATCTCCACGGAAGCTTGAGACGGTTTCCGAGATATTGCTCTTGGCTTCATCCTTGAACTCTTCCGAAGCGTGGCCCGCTTCCCGGAAGCCGTCGCGTGCTCCGTCGCCTACGCCCTTAGAGCCCTTGCGGGCGTTAGAACTGATGGAATCGAAAGCCTGGTCTACTTCCCTATCTAGGCGCTGCGCGGCGGTCTCACCCTCGCGCAAGCCCTTTTCTAGGTCTTTTCCGGCGTCCTTGCCGTCTTTGCCTAGGTCGTCGAGAGCGTCCCCGGCTTTCTTAGCCCCGCGCTCAATGTCCTTTGCCGGGTCTGCTGCGTCCTCAAGGCTGCGCGTAAGGTCGTTGCCCGCGCTGTCCCCTGCTTTTGCAAGGTCTTTGAGAGTGTCCGATACGCGGTCGTATTCGTCCGCCATATCGGCCACCTTGCCGACCACTTGGGAAGTATCGGCGGTGACCTCAATATTGATTGCCAAGAGTTAGCTCTCTCCCTCGTGTGCTTTGTAGATTGCCCGCACAATGGTTTGCACCCACATGCTCGTGATGCGGGGCGCAATTTCCCCGGCTGCTGCGTAAATAACGCGCCCCTTGCTGCGGCGCGGAAGCTGGCGCTTGGTATGTCTGCGCACGTCGTGAGAGTGCCCGCCCTTGTAGGCGCGGGCGTACTCGGTGACTTTCTCGGGCTCTTTGGTGCCAAACTCGATTGCTCCGGCTTTCACGTCTGGGACAAGCCCGCCAGAGAGTGCACGCTTCGAGCTCGCCGCAGAGAGCACTAAGGGATTGCCCGGTTTCACTCGTGCGCCCTTGGCAAGCACCTTGCGGTCTAGGTCGTTGCGGGCGTAGCTGTCCACAAGCGGCCGCCACTGGTCGTTGCCAAGCTTGCGCACTTCCCTGTTTAGGTCGTTGCGCATCTTGCGCGGCATGAGCTTTAGTGCCAGAGCAACCGCTTTGAGCGTGTCGTTGGTCTGTGCGCTTGGTGCCACAAAGCCCGGCACGTTCTCACCTGCTCCCGGTGCTCATGTTGTGGGAACCCCACATAGCCGGCCCGCGCCTGGTCCGTAGGATTCCCACAACTTCGGCTTACTTGGTGGGCTCGGTGGTGCTGCCGTCACGCCATGCAAAGACGGGCTGTCCGTCAACGTCGAGCGTTACGGCTGCGGTTGCCACCGCTTCGGAAGCCCCGCCAAACTGCCCTGCTTCGAGCGTTACGCTGCCGGTGATCTTCTCCACGCTGCCGGAAGCCGGGGAAAGCTCGAAAGTGACGCTCTCGCCGTGCCGCTGGATAAGCTGCGCGGAAAGTCCCGCCTTGTCGAAGTCCTGCCCCACGTTGAGCGTGAGGGCCCAATCCGGCTTAGCAACCTTGGTGGACTTGCGGCCATTTACCGGCTTCCACCGCACCTTGGTTGTTGTGGGAACAATCGTGATGCTGTCGCAAGCGGTGGCGTAGTCCACACCGTCAAGCTTGAGCGCCACGTCCTCAATGATTAGGGGCGTATGCGGTGCGAGTGTGTCGGCCATTATTCGGCTCTCTCTTCCTGTATGTGCTGTCTGTAAACGTTGGCGCTCGTGCAGTCGAGCTTGAGCAGCCAACCGCTGATGGTGTCGTTGTTGAAAGTTGCCCTAGTGGCGCTCGTGAGCTTGAACCCGTTTAGGCGCTCAACGGACAGCGCCACGGCGTCGAGAATGTCGTCGAGCTCGTCCTCTGCCCGCTCTCCTGCTGTGCGTGAGCCGTAAGCCTGTGCTGTGAGCTCGTGCGCAAGCACGGTGCGCGATTCCCCGCTAGGGTTCACGGCGTCCCGCCACACGCTCACAACCGGCTTGCCCTCGTTCACGTTCTTAGGCGTGAACGGATAGGGGCGCACGTCGAAGCTGGCGTTGTCCTGTGCAATCTGCTCTGCAGGCTGGTGGCGGGGCGTACTCATAGCAGCCCCGCCAGCGGTGACGTGCGCGGGCGTACGGCGTCGAAAGCTTCCCGTACGAGCGGGTACGTGCTCACCATGTATCCATCAGCCCCGAACCCCTCACCGTCTCCGGCTTGTTTCCGGGCCCAAAGATGCTGCGTGAGCAGGATCTGTGCATAGGTGTAGCGGGCTGGAATCTCGTTCCCCGGCTCACCTGTCGGCAGCGGCTTTGGGGCCCAAGCTTCGAGCTTTTCCTTTGCCGTTTCCAGCAGCAGAGAGAGCACGGGCTCGTCTGGTCCGTCCGGCCACCCGTCAAGGTCTCTGTCGGTGTCTACAAAGCCAACCCGTGCCACTTATTCCCCGTCCACCGGAAGCGCTGCGGGCTCTGCGGGCTGCGCCTGGTTCTCTTCGAGAGCCTTGATGCGTGCCGCAAGCTTGCGCTCAAGCGCCTTGAGAGCAGAGCGCGGGGCGTAGTCCTTGAGCTCTTCCTTGGTCAGTACCTTGTACGCCATGCCTACAGAGCCGCCGATACGTCGTAGATGCCGCCCCGGTCGTCAGACCGCAGCAGGTAGTACGAGAAAACGGCTTTATCAACTGCGCCCTTGGCAAGCTCCTGCGCGTCTACGCGGAACGGGGCACCGGCGGGCTCGTGCAGCACGGTGGACTTGCCAGCGCCAACAATGGTCTTGCCGTTCATCGACGTGTCAGAGATGAAAGCGGGCTGGATACGGAAGCCAGCCATAGAGCCCGATTCCAGACCAAGCGTGGTTTCCAGCATTGCCAGATTTTCGAGCATGTCAGTGCCCAAGAGCTCGCGGTAAACGTCGTTGCCTACGAGGGCGTACGTCGGCTTGGCGTATTCCATGCAGTGCATTGCCCCAAGGATGATGCGGCGCCATGCGTTCTCCACGTCCTTGCCGGTGCCCTCAACGGACTTAGCAGCCCGTACGATTTCCTGCTTGGTCCGCAGGTCACGGCGGCGCTTGATGTAGTCCGTCTGCAGCAGCAGGAAACTTTCCAGCACGCCCGGTACGGGGAAGTCAAAGTGCACGCGGTCAAAGCGGTTTCCACCGGCAATGCGCTTGGCGTAAAAGTCCTTGGACTTAGCCACCATTTCCGAAGTGGGAATATCGGTCATTTCCTCGTCCGGTGCGACACCGGAGAAAGCAGGTTCCCAATCGTCAACGATCGGTGCCACGCCCTCTTCCCAGCGCCAGCCGGTAACTTTCATGCCCGTGAGGTTTTCGTGGGATACAAGCGGCGTAAAGATTTCGTCGTATTCCGTCTTGGCCCAAAGCTCTCCAAGGTAGGCGGGCTGCGCGGTCTCGTCGTATACGTCGGCCTGTGTGATGGTGTCCAGTGCAGCAGCCTTGAGCTTGCCGTCCGTCATATCCGAAGCGCTGCGGAAACTGGCGGCGAACTTGTCGAGCGTGAGCTCATTCTTGGGCGCTGCGCCCTGCGCCTGGTCGCCGTTTCCAAACATGGCGGCAAAGCTGGCAAGCATGGCCTGTGGGCTGGCGGTGCTCGCTGCGGTGATCTGTTCGGGCACTTCGGTGCTCTCTTCCTTGGTTGACTCTGTGTCGAGTTTTTTGATGGCGTCCGCAATACGTGCGGCTGCGGTTTCAAGGTCGCCAGCGTCAATGGCGCTCTTGGCTTCCTCAAGCTCTGCTGTGGCGGCTTCGGCGTCCTCTTCGGGTACGTCGTCCTCGTCCTCGTCGGCGTCTTTTTCGCCAAAGTCCGCTGCCATGAGCAGCGCGGACGGATAAGCGGGCTTCACTACGAGACCGGCACCGGAGAGCTTGCCCGCAATGAGCTTGCCCGCACGGATAACGGGATTGTCGATTTCCACGGATATGCCAGCCCGCAGCCCTGCGGCTGCTTCCTCTAGCACGTCGTCCCCGGCTCGCGTCTTGGCAACGTGCACGGTGGCTTCCAAGCCGTCCGGTGTCTCTTCGGCTTCCATGCTCCCCACGGGGCGCGTGTAGTCGTGTTCAAGGTTGACCGGCAACGGCTCTGCGGGCACTTCCACGCTGCCGGAACTTGCCAGAATCTTGCCCTTATTGGTTGAGCCTGGTTCCCCGAACGGCAGCAGCCGGTAGCGCAAAATACGCTCTTCGAGGGAAGCCGTAAGCAGCCCGCCCCTAGCTTTCAACATGCGTGGTGTCCTCTTCGTTGTTTGTTTCTACGGCGGTGCCGACGTTGCCCTTGGCGGGCGTGTCGGCGTCAAAGCCGGAAGTGTCGAAGCGGATAACCTGCCCGCACACGTCCGGCTGGCTTAGGCGCTGCGCAATCGGCGTGAGCCATTCGTTGAGCGTGAGCGTGAGAAATTCGTTCTTGTTTTGCAGCGTGTTGCTGTACGTGTCGCTCGTGCCTGAATTGCCGTCAAGCATGGCGGCGTTGATGTTCAGGAAATTTGCCACGTCCAAGCGCACGGCGTTGCGGGCTCCAATGAGCATTTCCGAGTCATTGCCGCTGCCTGTGTGCGTCTTGAGGTCAATTCCCGTTGGCGTGAAAGCAACTGCGCCGTCTTCGGCTCTGCGGGCTTTGGACCAATCGCGCTGCGCCTGTGTGAGCTCGTCGGTGGTCCCTGCAAAGTCCTCTGTTATGTGCAGCTCGATAAGCGGCACCGGGTTGCGTCCCCGGCTGCGGATTGTGCGGCTGATGTCGAGATACTGCTCTATGGTGTCCGCTGCTGCTTCGAGTAGCCCGACTTGGCGCAAGCTCTGGAAGTAGACGAACTGCGATTGATCGGGGGATACCTGCCCGCCGATCATTACGCGGCCGTACGGGTCCAAGCTCCACAAGTCACGCGGAAGGTGCAGCGCCCCGTTAATATTTTGCGCCTGGTCTTTCTGTACCCACCACACGGCGTCCCGGTAGAGCACGAGGTCTGCCACGAGGGAAGCCATGCGCACCGCTGGCGTGAGAGCTCCCTCGGTTTCGTTGAGCCAAGCCGGGGTGCTGCCCTCGTCGGCCACGAGCTCGAAGCTGGCAACGGTGGAAGTGAGCAGAGCCATGCCACGAGAAATTGCGGGCACTTTGTAGGCGTCAAGGGCGGTTGCTGGTGAGTCGCTGGTGAGCCCTAGGTCATGAGCAATAACGGGTGCAAGCTGAGAGCCCGAAGCGAACGGGGAAGCCATGCTTGTTGTCTGCTGAGGAAAGCCCGCTTGGTCCGAGTACCGGAAGAGCTTTGCGGCTTTGTCGAAGATTCCCACGGCTTCAACGTTGCGCCCTAGTGAGTGCAGAGTGTCCGAAGTTGGCTTTAGTGCAGGTCGGTTGCTTTTGCCCTGTTTGTCACTGCTTTGTGCTCTGTCTCTGAGGGCTGGAAGTTAGGACGCTGGAAGGGGAACGGCTGGCACTGGGAAGGGCGGTGGAGGGCAGGGGCTTGCCTTGGTGCTCCAACTGTTTAGGTTGGAGACTCAAGACAAGCGTGAACCGGCACCGGTGTGGGTGTGGGTATGGGATTTGTACGCTAGGAACTTTGTTCCCGGAGAGTTAGTTAGTCACTCTCGACGGCGGCATGTGTCCTAATGTCTGGCAGCGTGTGGGCTGCTGTAGGTGCTGGCGTCTCTTCGATTCGGGGCTTGCGCTACCCGTGAACACCCTGCATTAGGACTCGACAAGGAACCGGCTGTAGACCCGGTAATAAGCCACCCGGTTTGACGGTACTTGGCTTAGCGTCTTTGTTTCCCACCGCGCTAGCGGTGCCCGTTCCTGTGCCGGGGTAGTACGCAGGGTTGCCGTCCTGCGCGTTGTCTAGCGTTTAAGCAGTGGCGTTGCTAGACTCTGCTATGTAGTTATCGAACGTGCATAACAATACCCTCGACTGTGGCGGTCGGGGGTATTTTGCTGTCTGGATATAGCGGCGTGTCGGCGGGGGTTTGTAGGACCCCTACAATGGACCCCCGCCGCCGGCCTGTTGGCTTCCTACAAGGTCACGGGTTCAGGTGGTATTCACCGGCTGCAATGGCAGCTTCGCGGCGTGCCTGCATCTCGCCCAGGGCTTCCGCCAACCATTCGGGCGTAGGGGAAGCGGCAATGCGTGCCCGCTCGGCTTCCTCCTTGGCTTGGGTGCGGTTGAACTTCTGCTGCGCTGCCTGCTTGCTTACGCCTAGGCACTTGGCAATCTCTGTCCAGCTCGCGCCGGTCTCGCGGGCTTCCCTGATCTGTGCGTGCTGCTTCTGTTCCATGCGCTCGATATGCTCGGCCATTCCCTGAACGGCGGACAGTGCAAAGCGCTTGTTGTTGGTGTCTGTGGCGTTTGTAGTCATGCCGACAACATTAGTTGACGGTCCCCCAACCGTCAACTTATCTTGTCGCGCTACATAGCAGCGGACGGCATCGTTAGGCCCGCTGTGCGCTTGGCTGTGGAAGCCACGGCCAGCGCGTGCACACAAGCCAGCAGCGACGTTATTTCAATCCCCTTGCCGCGCATAAACAGGCGTGAACCGTTGGAATCGCGCCAAGTCGTTGCCTTGACGGCAGCGTCTAGTCCGCTGTGCTTGGCGTGATGCAAGCTCATTAGCTCATTGGCTTGCGCAACAACGGCGGTTGCTGCGGCAACGTCTTTGAGCGTTAGGGCCTTGACTCGGGTTGTCTTGACCTTGGGCATTCTGCCCAGGGACTGCGCAACGGTGATGTTATCCCCGATATTGTCGTACCCAACGGGCACGCGCGGGTGTTTCAGAATCGCGTTAGCAACGTTCTTAGCTACCCATTGGGAGCCTGCGCGGTGTTCCATCACCTGTATGTGCGGCTCGTCGTTGTCGTCAATCCACGCCACCGCCACGGCGGCTGCGCTGCCACCTATGGCAACGTCCCAACCAATCCCCCACGGCACGCCTGCGGGCGGCTCGCCCAGGTGATCTGTGGCGGTTATGTCCCACTTTTTCAGGTCCAGTGCAGTGATGGTGGAATCCGGCGGCCAGATGCAAAGGTACTCGCGCATAAACTGCGGCAATCCCATGTCCTCGAACCGTTCGCGGATGATCTCAATATCCGTCAGCTCAGACGCAAGGCCCGGGTGTGTCTCCCACCAAACCCGCTCGTCTGTCGGGTCGCAAAACTCGTCCGCTGCATAGTCCACAATCCCTGTCCCGGGCTTGCCGCTGCGGCCTGCTTCCAGCTTCGTCCAGAACATACCGGCACGGATCTTGCCGGGGGTTCCGCTGATGATCACCTGCCCGTTGGGTTTGGTGTCCATAATCGGCAGCGCACCGGCCACAAGGTCAGCGGACTTGGTAGGGTCCAGCTCGCCCGCTTCGTCAAACCACATCACATCTGCGGCACGTCCACGCAAGGCCCCTGCTTCGGGCTTGACTACCCACCACATAGAACCGTTGTTCCACTTGATGTACTCGCGGGCTTGGCTGCGGTAGGCCGTCCAATCGCGGTCGTCGTCGTCGGTTTCCGCTTCCATAAAATTCAACATCTCGTTGAAGAAAGCAGACGCACGCGTGCCGTCCTGCGCCGTGGACACAACCCGATAACCCGGGATAGTGGCGCAGCGGCCAAGCAACACGTTTTGGATGCTCGTTGTCTTGGTGGAACGGCGGGGCACTTCCACAACAACCGTCTTGTACAGCGGGCGGTTGCGCCCGGTCGGCTCGCCCGTCTTGCGGTCAAGCACGGGGCGGTCTCCCTGCGCTTCCAGCACACCGGCAATGCGCCGTCCCTGCGGGGTCATTGGCAGGCCCTGGGCAACTGCGCCCAGCTCGGCGCAGCGCAGCGACGTTTCAGGCGGCACAAAGGACACGTAAGCGGGCTGCGCGGATTGCTCGCGCAGCTCGGATTCCCAGCGGGCAAAGCTCTCAGGCAGTACCGCGGATTCTGTGGCTGTGGTCATTTCACACAACACCTACGCACGCAATGAGAGTGGAGGGGAGCCGTGGGCTTCCAGCGCTCCGGCAAAAAACTCTTTCACCAAACATCGTCGGCCCGTTCTTCCTCCGAAAGTTCGGGAAGTTTCAGCGCTTCCCAAAGTTTCGTCATGTAATTTTTGACGGCTTGCTGTTGCTGCTCGCTGCCTACCACCACTGCGCCACCCGCTCCCGCTGCACATCGGCCGGCCTGCTGTGCTTGGCGTTGGTAATGGCACCGCCATCCTTGCCGCCTGCACTGGTGTTGCACCGTGCGTGCTCAGGCTCTATGCCATCGTCTGTGCCGCCTGCTGCCCGGTCCTCTCGGTGCCCAGCGTGCCAACTGCTTTCGGGATCGTCGGGGGTAATCATGCCGCCACATCTGCGGCAGGCCCACGGCAGCATTGCCCTGCACTGCGCCCGTGCGTTGGTGCTGCGCCGCCCGCCCCACTTGGCTAGGCTGATCCTGCTTTCCCGTGCCTCGGCCTCGGGTATGTCAAACAGTGTTTCGCCCATCTAAGCTGCCCTGCGCTTCCCTGCGCGGTTGCGGTTGCCCCTGGCTCCCTCGGAAGCAACGGCGTTGCGCCACTGCTTGTGCGCTGCGCGTTGGTTGTGCAGTGCCTGCTTCCACTGCTCGATTGCATGAGCGTGCAGGACTCGGTAGCGCTCGGTGTGTTCTGCCTGCGGGGTCAGTGTGGCTGCTCGGTGATAGTTCCACTGTGCTGCCTGCGCTGCCTGCCTAAAGGCCCGCTCAACTTCTCTTGCTTCGTCAAGGGTGATCTTCGCTTCTGCTGCTGTCTTGGTGCTGGTGTGGTGGGTCTGGCTGCTCATGCTGTTGCGCTCTCACTCATCGTCATTGGCCTGTGTGTAATCTGTCTGCGCTGGGCGTTGCGGGCGGCAATCTCTGCTCTGAGTCGCTTGCCTGCTTCTATGCGCTCGGTGTACTCGTCGGGTGTCTCAACCACGGCGGCAGCAGCAGGCAACGGCGCTTCCTGCGCGGGCTGCTGCAAAGGATCTTTTAAGGGGTTATAGGTTTGGGTGTCACTGTGCACCCCCGTTTGACACCCCGTTCCGGTCACAGTGACACCCCGTGCACTGCTCTGTGCGCTCTCACGGGGTGGCACAGTGACACCCCGTGATTCCCTGGGCTTGTGCCTTGCCGGTGGCATACG
>JAZUGI010000033.1:0-2638 GCA_045641125.1 Akkermansia sp. | reverse complement strand
GTAGTCTTCCTCAATGGTCTGGTCGTCGGGGAAGGTCACGGTGGTGGCGCCGGTCTCTCCGGTGTGCGCCGTACCCAGGAACTCGGAAATCATCACGGAATCCATGGTGCGCCCGGCGGCCGCGCGCAGGCCCTCGATGGTCTTGCTCACCGGCACGTCAATGTTGGCCAGCTTCTTGGCGTCGTACTCATCGAATCCCACCGCCTTGGTGTAGATGTGCGGGTACATGACGCGGCGCACGGTGGGCGCTTCCGCCACCTCGGTGCTTTGCATGCGGCTCTGCTTTTCTGTGAAGGAGAGCAGGCCGTATTGGTCCATGGCGACCATCTTGCCGGAAAGGCCGGTCTCCACGGTGACGTATTTGTCGAGGCGGGATGCTTCCTGCTGCAGGAAGGACCCCCACTTCTCACTGTACTTGATCTGATAATTGTTTTCGATGTCAGCCATAATGGTATTGTTTCTATTGTTGGGTGAGCAGCAAACCGGCTGGGGTGATTGCCCGCGCGGGGCGGGGTCGGTGGCCGCATGGCCGCGGCTCCGCGGTTCTGGTGAATTCTCGCGGCGGCCGGAAGCTCTTGCCGTCAACCAGCTAACCATAGGCGCCACCCCCCGCCAAGCGCCCCGCCAAAACCCGCACAAGTATACCGCCCACGGTACACAGCGTTCAATTTTGGATTGCGGATTTGGGATTTAGGATTTGGGATTTGGGCGTCTGCATGCCTGATGATTACTAACACGGTGCGGTTGGCGTGCAGTGTACAAGCGCGCTGTGTGGACACACATCGTGTGCAAACTAACAAATCCTAAATCTTAAATCCCAAATCATTGCCATCCCATAACCCCTCGTAACACTGGCGAGGAGCCGGTGTAAACGTGATAAACAGGGGATTGTGGGAGGCGGTTCTGAAAAGTTGGGTTTAGGAATTTGGCGCTTCTGCGGCACTGGTGGCCGTGTGCTGTCCCACAGTTATCCGAATTGCAGCTCTTCAAACCCGGGCAAATAGGGCATTGACGGACATAGGTCTGCCCTCGGCAGGCGTTTTGCTGTCCCATAGCCTGAGATGAGGACGGCGAGGTTGCGCATGCTCCACACCACGCCCTTGACGAGTGTGAAGAAGTGCTTGAAATCTTTCCGCCAGTTGGTCATCCATGCCTTGAGGCGCAGCAGGAGGTATGTGAGCATGGCGGACCAGAGCTGCCACTCGATGGCGTTCCTGCTATAGCCGATGAAGGTCTTGAGCTGCAGGGTCTGCTTTATTTCCTTGAAAAAGGTCTCGATGGCCCAGCGGCTGCGGTAGAGGTCGCACACGGAGCCCGCAGTCCACTCGAAGTTGTTGGTGAGGAAGGTGAGCAGCTTGTCGTCGCCGGCGCTGTCCTTCACCCAAGCCCTCACGAGACGCAGGTGTCCCGGGTAGCGCGAGCGGCTCTTCTGCCCCACCAGCACCACCTCCTTGTCGAACACGATGCCGCCGTTGCGGCGGCTTCCCTTCCTGAGGTTGCGCACGGTCCTGAACCTGGCGTTGTCCTTGGCCCGCGTAACCCAGCAGATGCCGCGCTCCGTCAGCGTGTCCAGATGCGAGTAGGCCACGTAGGCCTTGTCGAACACGGCGGTTTCGCCAGCCTTCATCCCCGCGCACAGCTCTACCATGTAGTTGGCGTCGTGCCCCTTGGCCGGCTCCACGATGATGCGCACTGGCAGGAACGAGCCGGGGTCGAGGCTCAGGTGTATCTTCGCTGCCGCCTTGCGCCTGCGGTGCTGCGCCCAGTCCATGCAGTTGGCTATCAGCTCGATGGTGGTGGAGTCTATCGCGCGGACGGCGCGCTTGAAGCGCTTGGGCAGGCGGAAGAAACAGCGCTCACCCCGCCCGAAGAACTTCGGGTGGCGCGCCTTGAGGTCTGCTGCCACGGCTTCGTAGATCGCCTTGATGTACTCGCTGCTGCGCTCGCGGTTGGCGCGCGACAGCGTGCTGCGCGTGGGCGGCACGGCGTTCCTGATGGCGTTGAGCTCGTAGGCGTGAAAGCTCAGGCCGTCGCAAACATCGTTCAGGCTCAGGCAATTCGTGCTGTGACAGTATATGAGCGACACCGTGTGGCTCCACACGTCCAGCTTGCGCGCCGTGTCGCGCTCCCCCAGCCGGGCTTCCACCTGCCGGACCACTTTCGCAACGAGATGCGGCGCAATTTCCTTGCACAGCTGCCCCAATACCGATATACTCCTCTTGGCGTTTGGTTTTGGTTTCATTTTTCCGATTATGAGTGTAATCGGACGCAAAGTCAAACGCCGCTTTCTTTCTCTTGCTCGTCCTTTCTATGGGATGGCAATGATCGTCAATCGTAAATTAGAAGTTGTACCTATATCCCATTGTGGCGTTGATGTTCACGTCCTTGGCGCGAAGCTCCACGGAAGCATCCCAGAAGATGGTTCCGGCGCTCTGGCTGACGGGGATATAGAGACCGGCACCGACCTCCAGGCCAATCGGGCCACGCTCAGCGGAGCGCACCTCGGCGTTGCTCAGCGCGCCGAGCTGGGCGAACTGCACCTTGCTGCGGCTGTCGCGGTCACCGAAGTAGCCCTTGAGAAGCGCGCGGCCCTCAAACACGGAGGAGCGGTTGTACACATCCGCGCCAAAGGCGGTCT
>JAZUGI010000032.1:0-3674 GCA_045641125.1 Akkermansia sp. | reverse complement strand
CTGGTCCTCCAACACACCGGATGGTTACGGTGTGAAATCCATCCCAATGGTGAATATGCACCACCTGATATTCACCCGCATCACCCGCCCGGAAATGTTCGCCCGCGCCGCGCAACTGCCGGAGACGGACGACTGGCTGGCAGACATGCAGAGGCGCTCTTTCTCCTACGATGAAATCCGCACCGCCTGCGGCATCATCCCTGCTGCCGCGCGCGAAGATACACGCGCGCGATGATTCCTCTTGCCAGCCCGCGGTCTGCGTGTTAGAATGCCGCGCGACGTATTTCCAATCCCCATTTCCTCTCACCATCCATGGACAAACTAATCGTAGAAGGCGGCCACAGGCTGAGCGGGCGGCTGAACATCAGCGGCTCCAAGAACGCATCCCTCCCCATATTGGCGGCCTCCCTGCTCACGGATGAGCCCGTGCGCATCTCCCGCGTGCCGGATGTTTCCGACACCAACTACATGATTCAAATCCTCAGCCAGCTGGGTGCCTCCGTGGAGCGCTCCAGCGGCACCGTGCGCATCGAGTCGCCGGACGGCATCTCCTCTTCCGCCTCCTACGAACAGGTGCGCAAGATGCGCGCCTCCATCTGCCTGCTGGGGCCCATGATGGCGCGCATGAAGCGCTGCACGCTGCCGCTGCCCGGCGGCTGCGTGATTGGCGACCGCCCGGTGGACCTGCACGTGAAGGCCATTCAGGCCCTGGGTGCGCGGGTGCGCGTGAAGGGCGGCAACATGCTCATTGAGGCCCCGAACGGCCTGGTGGGCACCACGGTGGACATGCGGGGCGACAGCGGCCCCACGGTGCTGGGCACGGACAACCTGATGATGGCGGCCGTGCTGGCGCGCGGCACCACGGTGATTGAATCCGCCGCCCGCGAGCCGGAGGTGGTGGACCTGGCGAACTTCCTCAACAAGATGGGCGCGCGCATTGAGGGCGCGGGCTCCCGCACCATCACCATCCAGGGTGTGGAGCGCCTGCACGGCTGCGAGCACACCGTCATCCCGGACCGCATCGAGGCCGGCACCTTCATGGTGGCGGGCGCGCTCATCAGCGACGGCCTGCGCATCTGCCGCATCTGCCGGGCCCACGTGCAAACCATTGCAGACCTGCTGGCGGAATGCGGGCACACCGTGGAATTCTCCGAGGACGGCACACAGGTCTTCGTGAAGCCCGGAGAGAAGCCCACCAGCGGCAAGATTCTCACCGCACCCTACCCCGGCTACCCCACAGACATGCAGGCGCAGATGACCGCCCTCTTCTCCCTCACCCCCGGCATCAGCGTGGTGAAGGACACCATCTTCCCGCAGCGCTTCATGCACTGCTCCGAGCTCAAGCGCATGGGTGCCAACATCAAGGTGGACAACGGAACCGCCATCATCACCGGCGTGGATACCCTTTCCGCCTGCCCCGTGATGGCGAGCGACCTGCGCGCCTCCGCCGCCCTGGTGCTCGCCGCGCTCGCGGCAGAGGGCACCACGGAAATCCACCGCCTCTACCACATTGACCGCGGCTACGAGATGCTGGACGACAAGCTGCTCTCCCTGGGCGCGGTGGTCAAGCGCGTGCGCGATGTGGAGGAGGAACCCTGCAACGAGGCCTGAACCACCCCACCGCCATGATTACCACGGAATACCCCCACGGAGAGGATTTCCCCATCCTGCGCATCGAATCCCCGCTCTGCAGCGGCACGGTCTCCCTGTACGGCGGCCATGTGCTGGAATGGGCGCCCAAGGGCGCCAGGCCCGTGCTCTTCACCAGCCCCAACATGGCTTTCAAGCCGGGCAAGGCCCTGCGCGGCGGCATCCCGCTCTGCTGGCCCTGGTTCGGCAAGAACACGGAGGACGCCTCCCTGCCCTCCCACGGCGTGGCACGCACCGCCCTTTGGCAGCTCGCCAAGCAGGAGGAGGACGAGGACGGCACCGTACGCCTGCTGCTGGCCCTGCCGCCCGCCGCCGAGCTCATGCCCAGCGCCGCGCTCGCCATTGAGATGGGGCGCACGCTCACGCTGAGCCTCATGACGCTGGACGTGCCGCGCAGCATGCCCTTCTCCGCCGCCCTGCACACCTACTTTGCCGTTAGCAACTACGAGAAGGTGGCAGTCACCGGGCTGGAGGAGTGCGCCTTCACCGAGTTCGCGGACGACCCGCAGGACCACGCGGAGGACCCGCTTATCCCCGCCGGGCACATCGACCGCATCTACTGCCCCGTGGACGAGCATTCCGAAATCACCATCCACGATCCCGCCTGGGGCCGCAGCATCCGCATCACCCGCGCCGGGTCCGGCTCCGCCGTGGTTTGGAACCCCGGTGCCAAGCTCGCAGAGGGCATGGGTGACCTGGGCGCCGGCAACGAGCGCGGGTTCCTCTGCGTGGAAACCACCGCCGTGCCTGCGGAAAACATCATGCTGCGCTGCGGAGACACGCACGAGCTCACCATGCACGTGGAACTGGTGGATATCTCCTGAACCCTTTCCCGCTACCCGCCCCGCCAGATGAAACTGCTGCGCAGCCTCCTGAAAATCTGCCGCATCCCGTGCTACGCCATGCTGGCGCTGCTCACGGTCACGGCCCTTTGCGAGCTCTGCACGGAGCTTCCCGCCGCCCCGTACTGCCACGGCAAGGCCCAGGAGTGCCGCAGCAACAGCGTGGGCCTGGTGCTCGGCTGCAGCAAGTATGTGGCGCGCGGGCGCCTCAACTACTTCTTCACCGGCCGCATCAAGGGTGCCGCAGAGCTCTGGCGCGCCGGCAAGCTGCGCTGCATCATCGTCTCCGGCGACAACCGCACCGCCAACTACAACGAGCCGCGCGACATGCGCAACGCCCTGGTGGCGGAAGGTGTGCCGGCGGATAAAATCGTGTGCGACTACGCCGGGCTGCGCACGCTGGATTCCGTGGTGCGCGCCAAGCGCGTGTTCGGCGCAGACCGCATCACCGTCATCAGCCAAAAGGAGCATGTGGAGCGCGCCGTGGCCATTGCCCGCCACCACGGTATCGATGCCGAGGGGTTCGAGGCCTCCCTGCCCCCCTGCACCCGCGGCACGCGGCTCAAGCAAGGCCTGCGCGAGCGTGCCGCCCGCGTGGCCATGGTCTGTGATTTCATCCTCGGCAGCGAGCCCAGGCACCTGGGCGAACCCGTCCAACTTCCCGAATAATGTTCTCCCTCATCTCATGCGCCGCTCTGGCCGGCATTGCGGAATGGGTTTGCTGCCCCGGCAGGCTGAACGCCCCACTCTACCGTGCGCTCGCCGCATGCCCCGTGGTGCACCGCTGGGATGCCGCGGACAACGCAGCCGCAGCCTTCTTTGCGCTCGGCCGCGCGCAGGCCACCGGGCGCCCCGTGGCCGTGGTGGCCGGCAGCGGCCATGAAGCCGCCGCCATGCTCCCCGCAGCCGTGAACGCCTACTACGGCCGCCACCCCCTGCTCATCATCACTGTGGACAATGCCGCCAACGGCGGCGGCACGGGCGCCCCCGCCACCATTGAGCAGGAATCCCTCTTCGGTATCTACGCACCCACCGCGCGCCTGGAGCTCCCCTGCCCCATCTCAGACCTGCCGGACCTCGCGGCCCAGCTGGCGGAGGGTTTTCCGATGCACCTGCAGCTGCGCGTGGATGCAGACGCCGTGATGCCCATGCGCGATTTCAGCGCGCTCACCATCGCGGATC
>JAZUGI010000031.1:0-5621 GCA_045641125.1 Akkermansia sp. | reverse complement strand
CCCCTTGGTTTTGATTAAGCGGGATGGTTAGCGCCTGTACGGTCCCGGAGGCGGCACGGGCTTCGAGTTGTGGCGTTTCTTCTGCACCGAATAGTGGCGCTTCGCATGCTTGGGCTCCTTGTAGTGCTTTTTCTTGGCCTTGTGATGCTTCGGCTTCTGGTCCACATGGTGCACCACCACGGGGTGACCGGGACGCTCCACGTAGCGCACGCCGTTGTCGTGGCTGTGCCAGTGGCAGGATGCCAGCGTGAACAGGGATGCCAACGCAACAGCACTGTATTTGATGATTTCTTTGTTCATACTATACTCGGGCTTCTCGCCCTCACTCCATAAGGCGCACAATCCCGGATTTTTGTTTTGATTTTTAACAATCTATTAAATTTCCCATGACTTTGCCTACCGGTTGATTTCCCGAAAATGAAATTGACAACACGGTGCGGATGGCGTTGAATGATGGAGTCATGGGCATGCAATACAGAAGATGCGGGGCAAGCGGGGTGCTGCTGCCGGAGGTTTCCCTGGGGCTGTGGCACAATTTCGGAGACGGGGACGACCCGGCGGAGGGGCGCGCCCTGGTGGCGCGGGCGCTGGAGCTGGGCGTGTGCCACTTTGATTTGGCCAACAACTACGGCCCGCCTCCCGGCGCGGCAGAGGAACGCTTCGGCAACCTGCTGCAAAACGAGTTTTCCGCGCACCGGGACGAGATGTTCATCTCCACCAAGGCGGGCTACCTGATGTGGGGCGGCCCCTATGGGGACTGGGGTTCCCGCAAGTATCTGGTGGCCAGCCTGAACCAGAGTCTCAAGCGCATGAAGCTGGACTACGTGGATGTGTTCTACCACCACCGCCCGGACCCCGATACGCCGCTGGAGGAGACCATGCAGGCGCTCATCGACATCGTGCGCAGCGGCAAGGCCCTGTATGCGGGGCTCTCCAACTACCCGCCGGAGCTGTACGCGCGCGCCTGCGCCATGCTGCGGGAGGCGCACGTACCCTGCCTGCTGCACCAGTTCCGCATGAACCTCATCGACCGCGAGCCCGGGGCATCCCGCCTGGCGGAAGCCGTGCGGCAGAAGACGGGTTCCATTGCCTTTTCCCCGCTGGCGCAGGGCGTGCTCACGGGCAAGTACCTGCACAGCGCCCTGCCAGCGGATTCCCGCGCCGTGCGAGACAATTCCGTGTTCCTGAACGCGGAGCGCGCGCGGCAGAACGATGCCAAGGTGCAGCGCATCGTGGATATTGCGGCCAAGGCGGGCATACCGCCCACCCGGCTTGCCCTGCGCTGGCTGCTCTGCCAACCCGGGCTCACCAGCGTCCTCATCGGCGCACGCCGCGTCTCCCAGCTGGAGGAATGCGCCGCAGCCGCCGGCCAGCCCCCGCTGGGGGAGGATGTGCTGCAGGCTTTGGACAATGACTTGGCATGACCGAGAAAACCGATTCTGCCAGCCTGTGGGAAAGCATCCGCGCCACGGATGAACAGCGCAACCGCATCAATGAAACCATGCGGGACGGGGAGCGCCTGCTGTGGCTCGGCCGTCCCAAACCCGGCACCGCCAAGCTGCTGCTAACATGGGCGTCACTGGTGTTTGCCGTCGTCTTCAATAGCGTCGTCTTCTGCTGGTTCTGGCTGGTCATGCTGTGGCCGGCCATCAACAACGTCAACCTGCAGGAGGACCCCTGGTTTCACCCGATCATTCTCGCTGTGGTTGCCCTGCTGCCGCTGACCGCTATCGCCTCCATGCTGCCTCGGCTGTGGGCCAACCGCTGCGATGTGTACGCCGTAACCACCCGCCGTGCCATCGCCCTCATCTGCGGGCCTTTCCGCTACAGGCTCAACTCCTGGGATGCGCAAGACTATCTGGACATCACGCGCGGCAAAAACGGCACAGGCAGTATCATATACGAATACCGGGAAACGCGCCACTCCTCTTATCCGGAAGGCCTGCTGGACCTGCCCGACGTGGAAACCGTTGCCGCGCTGATTGAAAAGGCCGGGGATACGGAATGACCGGCTACGGCCCTTGTTTCTGTTTCCGCCGTTCAACGGCATCACGGAAACGCACATAGGTTGCTTTTGGTTGCTTGGATTTTCCAGCCAGGTAGTCCAAGGCGGTCAGGCCCTCGTTGTCGCGGGCATCGGCATCCGCCCCGGCATCCAGCAGTATTCGGAATGCGTCGTAGTTCGCCTTTTTCTTGGTGCACATCATGAGCGGGGTGCATCCGTCATTGTCCTTGGCATTGGCGTTGGCACCCGCTTCCAGCAATCGCTTAACACAGTCGCCGCCCCAGCCTTCCTTCGCCGCCAGCATGAGAGCTGTTTGTCCATCCTTATTGCATGAATCCACCTTTGCCCCGGCCTCCAGGAGGAGCTCCAGGCAGTCCGCATACGCAAACTCTGCCGCCTTCATGAGGGCCGTGCGCCCATCCTTATCGCACGCTTCCAGCTCTGCCCCGGCTTCCAGCAACTGCTCAAGGTACTCCAACCTTCCTGACCACGCAGCATGCATGAGGGCCGTATCTCCATCATCGTCGCGCACGTTCACATCAGCCCCGGCATCCAGCAGTAGCTTCATGCAGTGCTCTCGTCCACCGCTAACAGCTTGCAGGAGTGGTGCTTTCCCATCGAAGGGCCCGTTCACATCAGCCCCGGCCTCCAGCAATTGCTTGACGAGATTGGTCGCGCCACAGCCCACGGCCTCCAGGAGGGCTGATTCCCCCTCTTCCGTGCATACATCCACCTCCGCGCCGGCTTTCAACAACAGTCGGCATACCGCCTCGGCAACATCTTCCTCATTAAAGCATGAACTACAAGCCAGAATGAGCGGGGTGCTCCCGTTTTCGGCGCGGGCGTTCACATCGGCTCCGGCCTCCAACAGCAGTCCCACACAATCCACATGGCGCCAATTGGCCGCCTCCATGAGGGCGGTATACCCGCCATCGTCGCGCGCGTTCACATCAGCTCCGGCCTCCAGCAGCTGCCTTATGCAATCCGGGCGACCAAGCTTTGCCGCCTTCATGAGCGCGGTTTCTCCGTCTCCCTCCTCATCACGGGCATTCACATCACCTCCCGTACGGATGATGTTTTTGACCAGCTCCTCCAAATCCCGCCCCTCATCCTTATCCCGGCTAGAATCGGAGGGGATTGCTCCCGCTTCCCTCAACAGGCGGGCACAGTGAAGTTGCCCGTTTTCTTCCGCCATGTCCAGCGCCGTGCCCTTTTGATGGCTGGCGATATCCCATTGTGCCCCGGCCTTGAGCAAGGCCTGCACGGCAGCAGCATCCCCCGCCCTGGCGCACAGCATCAGGGCTGTCTCTCCGTACCAGTTGTCGACATTGAGGTCTGCCCCGGCCGCCGCGAGAAGCTGCACCGCCACGGAATCCCCCTGTTGGGCGGCATACAGCAAGGGAGATTCGCTAATGGGGAACTCGGCCCCGGCATTCGCCCCTGCCTCCAGCAGCAGCCGGATGGCCTCCGTGTTTTTGCGGTAGGCCTGCTTCAGAAGCACATGCTCGTGTCCGCGCACGTCCACCCCTGCTTGCAGAAGGATGCGCAGCATCTCCACGGTGAGCCGATTGTCGACCTCTATATAGGCAGCGCTCATCACGGCGGCTCTCTCCTCTTCCCATGCCGGGAAAGCGCCCTTCTCCATCTCGTCGGGTTCGCCACTATAAGCGCTGTCGCAGTAGTCTCCAGTGCTTGATTGAACCCAGTTACCCGTGTAAGCGCAGGCGGCGTCGAGAGCGCTCCCATCCGGCTTTGCCCCGGAGCGAATCAAGAGGCGCATCACATCCGGATGCCCACCCCTGGCAGCGCACACCACCGCCAGTCCGTCCACACGCGCACCGGCATCCAGCAACTGTTGAATCACCTCTGTCTTCCCATGGCGTGCTGCAAAGCAAAGCGCGGTCCATCCTTCTCCATCTGCGGCATTGATATCAGCCCCGGCTTGCAACAGCAAGCCCACGCCTTTCTTGTCGCCGGAAGCTGCCATGTGCATCAATGCGGTTACCTCCATCAGAAAGCCGGCATTGCTTCTGGCGTTGGCATTGGCCCCGGCTTCCAGCAGCATTTGTACGCCGGAGGCGGTCTTAACCGCGTAGACAAGAGCCTCGTCAAGGTGGGCTTGGAAATCCTTGATTCGGGAGCGAACCTTCAGTATCTCCGCCAGGCATTCGTCGTTGCCGCTGCGAGCCGCATATCCCAAGGCTCCATCTCCTGCGAAGTTTTCTACCGGTGAAAGGTCCGCCCCGGCTTCCAGAAGGATTCTCACGCAGTCGGCATGTCCCTCTTCGGCTGCCATCATGAGAGCGGTTTCGTTCTCGTCCGTCTTGGAGTCCAAGGCGGCACCCGCCTGCACCAGCAAGCGAACGCAGTCCGCATGCCCACCCTTGGCCGCCTCCATCAGCGCGGTTTTCAGTTTGTAATCTGTATCGTTCACATCACACCCCGCATTTAGCAACAGGCGCACACAGGCAGGGTCCCCATGCCGGGCAGCGCTTATGAGGGCACAGTAGTTGTCAGCCCAGGCCAGGGGCTTGTCCTTGGAAACTGCACCCAGGACCAGCTCCAGGCATTCCCTGCTGCCGCCGGCCGCCGCACTGGTGACGGAATCCCAGGCGTATCTGTCCTTCAAGCGGGCATCCTTGAAAGCCTCCAGCAGCAGCCTGGCGCAATCCGCATACCCTCCGCCCACAGCCACAGAGAGACAGCTTCCGGCTTTCTTCCCCCGCCGGGTGGCATCGGGGTAACGCTCCAGGCACCGGCGGATTTCATCTGCCCAGCCGTGTTCAGCCGCTCCACGGAGCAAGACATCGTTTTCCCGGGGAGTGATGTCGTCCTCCATATTCCGCAGGATATCAAGGCAGTACACTTCCCCAAACCCGGCGACCGTAAGCAGGCAATCCCGGAGCTTGGCGTCGTTCCGGAAATCATCCGGGGTCAGCAGCTTCATCTCAACAAATCTCCGGACCATGGGTCCCCTCCCGGACCAGTTCTCGCGCATGAGAACATCCTTGGCCAGTTGCACCTGCTCCTGCCGTCCACCTGCCGTTTCCAGCAGAAGGCGCAGGCAGTCTTCATGGCCTTTTTTCGCGGCCCAGTATGCTGCCGTATAGTTCTCATCGTTATCTTCGGCTTTCGGATTGGCACCGGCCTTGAGCAAAACTTTCACGCACTCCGTGTGGCCGCATGCCGCCGCCTTCATGAGGGCCGTGTAATCGGAGCCGTCCCTGGACTCCGGGCTCGCCCCGGCATCCAGCAATTCCTTCAGCCGCACGGCATCGTTCGCCATCACCGCCGCCGTCACGGTGTTGATGCCGTCCCTCATCGGGGCAATTTGCTCGGCGGCCGCCGTGCATACGGGCACTGCACAAAGGAAAGCGGTGAGTGGCAGGGAGAGGCATGAGCGGAGCATATCAGACAACATTCTACAGGATACCGCACCATCCTTTCAAGCGAAAACGGCCGGGGCGCCGCTGCGCCCTGTTGAGTCAAAAAGTCAGGACGCCGAGAGGGTGAATTGGTTCCTTCATAAAGACAGGACGCCGGAGCATACTAGCTTTTCTCCTCCGATATGGCAAGCTCAATCGGAGCGTAGCGGAGATTGAGCTTGCCATATCGG
>JAZUGI010000030.1:0-2610 GCA_045641125.1 Akkermansia sp. | reverse complement strand
GAGTCCCGTTCTCCTCCCAGCATATTTCCGTGACGGCGGGCACCGCACCCGGCACGTCCGCGCTGTCGCCAGCACCCACGCCCAGGGCATTGTCCAGCTCCTCGCTGTTGACGTGGAGCAGGAGCGTGAAGCGCACCCCGGTGGGAGTGGTCTCGCCGGAGCCCTCCGCCTCGTCCGGCGAGGCCGCTGCGGCATAGGCCAGAAGCGGAGACTCGAATCGGTCGCGCCGCTTCATGCCGATACGCAGGTTGCCCGCCTCCGTCACGCCAACCAGCGTCACCGTCAGAGGTACGGAGGAGCCGCGCTTGAAGCGCAGGTGCGAAATCGGGGAGCCGGAGGGCTTGGTCTGCAACACGGGCGCGGCCTTGTCGGAAAGAGGGTTGATAAAGATGTTCATACCCTCTCCGGGTGTGTCAAAAAAGGAGCCCTCGGAGGATGCGCTTGCCGCATCCGTAGACCTCGGCGTCTTGTCACGGCGTAGCAAGCGAACGCGTGAGACGTGAAGACGGAAGCCGCACCCGCTTGCCGGGTGTGGCGAAGACGGGCCACACGAAAAAACCGCCCCGCTAGGCATACGGCCAAGCGGGGCGTGAGTGTTTCTAGCCAGACAATTTTACTTGCGGCGGCGGCGGGCGCAAAGCCCAGCCAGCGCTAGCAGGGAAAGCGTGCCAGTTGTGGGTTCCGGCACAGGTGTTGCGCCCTTGATGTCGCTCAGCACCAGGCTCTTGTTCGATTTCGCCAGCGCAAGCGAGGCGGTGGCAACCGTCGCGCCGTCCTCACCCTTGATTACCACGTCTCCCAAGCTGCCTTCACCAACCGTGATGGCTCGGGCGGCCTGCACCAGCGTGATGCTCTGGCCGTCGAACACGCTCCAGTCCTGCACGTCATCGTTGTAGAAGCCGAGATTCACCCCGGTGAGGTCAAGTCCATCCGATGTCAGGCTAACCATGGCTTCCTGCGAGAGCAGCACGCCGTCAACAATGTGGAAGTTCACCATCTGCATGCCGCTCAGCGTGGCGGCGGTAATCCCGGTGCCGTAGACTTCAATGGAGTTGCCGGTCATGGCGCCTTCCGCCATAGCAGCATAAACGGCACCTACCTGCATCGCCTGTCCGGCGTACGTTGCGCCGCCCACCTTCACGCTAGCCCCAGCACCAACCAAGTGGACTCGGTTGTTCGTGGCTGCACCGGAGTGAGCAGAGGCTCCAATGACTCCTCCATCAATCTCTCCTCCCGCAATGTAGACGTTGTTGCCGTCGGCATCCCCGGCATCGTTTATCTCGCAGCCTTGCACCACGGTAGCCGATCCTCCCGTCATGATGACGGTATTGTTGTTGGCATTTCCATTTTGGGAGGCAGCACTCACCACATAGAGAGCCTGCCCACCCGATATGGTGACAGTGTTGTTGTTGGCATGTCCATCGACGCCTCCCCCGCCATACACCCCGAACACCTGCCCTCCCGTCATGGTTACAGAGTTGCCGTCGGCACTTCCCTTCTTGCTTAGCCCGCCATAGACGATGTTTTCCGAAAAGTCATCTCCGCCGTCTTCTTCCTCATTGATTGTCACGTTCGCGCCGGAGACATCGCCTGATTGGCTGAATTCACCGGCATAATCGCTAGCGCCGACAGGTGTGGCATCAGTGGTGGTGGGGATGTAGCCTGCAAACACCTGCCCACCCATCAGGGCGGCAGTCAACATGGTAATGAACATGGTTCTCTTCATGACAGTATTGGAATAATGGTTAATGCGCGGGCAAATTTCCGCCTGCATGTGCACGATTATAGTATTGCCAATACCGTGGGTCAAGCCCAATCCTGCAAAAAATTGCCGTTCAAGCGTTTTTCCGGCTGGCGGTTGCTCGCCGCCCCGCCCCGCCGCAAACCCCGCCGCCACTAGGCTTCCCAGACCTTGGCAAGCCTACAGTATTGGCAAACCTGTATGCTTCCCCGGCGTTCCGCCCCGCGCGCCCAGGCGCGCCTAACTTTCCAAATCGTAAATTGTAAATCGTCAATTGTAAATCCCCAAGGCGCTCACAATCTCCACGCCGTGCCTGCGGTAGAACTCCGCCTCCCACACCCAGTCGTGCTTCGGCCATTTGTACGTGCCTACGTCACCGTCCGGGCGGAAGTCCACCAGCGTGATGCGCGCCGCCGGGAACTGCTCGCGGAGTAATCGGTAGGCAATCCACCCGGTCGTGGGGTGGTACCCCGTGGCATGGCGGTAGTCCTTCATCCACGCATGCTCGGCCTCCACCACGCGGTCGGTCAGCAGCATGTCGTCGAAACCCTCCAGCCCGCCAGCCTTGGGCAGGAACCACTCCCCTTTGCTGCGGGCGTTGCGGCGGCAAAGGGCAATCTTGCGGAGGGGCAAGCCCTGCGCCTGCGGCCAATCCACGGCGCGGTTGAGAAAGACCAGCGCGTCTCCCTCCGCAAGGGCAAGGCGGTTCAAGTCCTTGCCCGGAGCATTGGAAAGCACCCAGAAGCGGCGCGGCTCGTCCGGCAGCAGCACCCGCGTGAGCGCGGTCGGGTCCGGAAACGTCTCCACCTGCCCCGCCTTGCCGTTGTAGGCGAACAGCCCCGGCAACCTGTGGCCACCGCCAGGAAAAT
>JAZUGI010000029.1:0-2181 GCA_045641125.1 Akkermansia sp. | reverse complement strand
GGGGCTGCGTCAGATTTGCTGAGGGGACACGGCAGTCCCGGTAGGACATGAAAAGCGGCAATCTAGCCTTGCATTGAGTTGTAACACTCGTTACAACAGTTTGATGATAAAAACATTATTCAAATGCAGGGGCTGGATTGCCGCAGAGCCAGAGTACAATTTCGAGGGTGTAAAAGTCAAGCTCCGCGTGGACACGGCGAAGAGGTTTTCTTGTCATCGATGCGGCCGGAGGGGGTATATCCATTCTGTGAGAAAGGTTTGCATCAAGGACTTGCCATGCATAGGAGAACCCGTTGAAATCGAGCTGGAAGTGCCGCAGGTGCGCTGTCCGAAATGCGGGAACTTTCATACGCTTCGGCCCGATTTCGTGCATCCGAGCATGGGATTCACCTGGCGCTTCATGCAGGAGATTTCCGACCTCTTTGTCCACGTGCCTGCAAGGTGGCTCGCGAAGGTGTTCGACACATCGCCGGCCACAGTGCGGCGGATAGACAAGGAAATACTGGCCAGGGCGCTTCCCTCCCCGCGGCTGGAGGGTATCGAGGGCATACTCGTGGACGAGAAGTACCTCGGCCCGTCGTTCGGCTTCGTCACACTCGTGCTCAATGCCCGTACGGGAGAGCCCCTGTACATGGCCGCAGGCAAGGATGCGGGTGCATTGGAAGGCTTTTTCAAGAAACTGAGCAGGGAGCAGAAGGAAGGCATACGCTTCCTGGGTATCGACCGGGCAAACGCATACCGTGCCGCTGCCCTCAAGCACCTCCCCAACGTGCAGGTCTGCTACGACGCCTACCATCTGGTGAGCAACATGAACGAGGTGGTGGACAAGGTGCGGCGCAAGGAGATGGCGCACCCCACGGAAGCCATGCGCCGCCTGCTGTCGGGGAAGCGCTACCACCTGCTCAGGGCGCTCAGGAACCTTGACGATGACGGACGCCGGGAGCTCAGGGAGCTGCTGGCCTTCAACGCCAACCTCAACACCGTATACGTGCTCAAGGAGCAGTTCCGCACCATCTTTCAACAGCCCGACGAAAACGCCGCGCTCCTCCAGCTTGCGCACTGGGTGAGGATGTCCGTGGCATCGGGCATCGAGCTGTTGGAGAAGTTTGCCCGCGGCATCAGCGCCAAGACCAACGAAGTCATCAACGGCATCCGCCACCGCATCAACTCCGCGCGTATTGAATCCGCCAACGCCGGCATCAAGCGCATCCAGGCCAAGTGCTGCGGGCTCTTCAACATAGATTACCTGTTCCTCAAAATGCGCCAAATCTTCTTTCTGAGGCCTCCTATGCAACCTCAGCGGATTTGACGCAGACCCAAATCAATCCCGTTCGGGATGAATTTGCTTGCTAGGGGCTGAAAACGGCATTATTATTCCCGAACAGGAATGAAAAACGGTGTGATACAGACAAGCCTGGGCCTTGGCAGGGTTATTCGCGCCCGCCGCAAGGAAGCTGGGTTGAGCATTGCCACGCTGGCATCCATGCTGGGGTGCAGCCCCCGCTTTTTGAGTGAGGTGGAGCGCGGCAAGGAAACCGCATCTGTCGGGCGGGTAATAGAGATTGCCTGCGCCCTGGGATTGGAAATCACCATTGCTCCCAAATCATGAACAAGACGCTGGATGTATATTGGGAAGACCGCTTGGTAGGCGAGCTGGCGGTGGACGACTTCGACCGCTACCGATTCACCTATGCGGGCGTGTGGCTGCAATCGCCATCGGTGCGTGCCATTGGGCATGTCCTGCCCTTGCAGGAAACGCCGCACGAGGGGCACCAGGTTCACAATTTCTTTGCCAACCTGCTGCCGGAAGGGCGGGTGCGGGAGCGGCTGGAGCGCCACCTTCATACCGGACACAGTGATTTTGCCCTGCTGTGGGAACTGGGGCGTGATGTGGCGGGTGTGCTGTCCCTGGTGCCGCACGGAACACCGCTGGATGATGTGGCTCCCGCCTATTGCCAAGTGAACCGGAAGGAGTTGAAGCAGCGCTTGAAAATGCTCGACAGGATGCCTTTCCTGAAGCCGGAGGAGCGCTGCAGCCTGTCCTTGGCAGGCGCGCAAAACAAGCTCAACGTGCTGCGCCGCGGCAACCGTTTCTGCTTTCCTCTCCACGGTGCGCCCACCAACTGTATCATCAAGATCGCTGCACGGGATTTCGCGGATATCGTGTTCAACGAGTATCTC
>JAZUGI010000028.1:0-2300 GCA_045641125.1 Akkermansia sp. | reverse complement strand
TGCCGCCGCCGCTCCCGCTGCTCCTGCCGGTGAGCCTGTCGCCAATGTGGACATGAGCAAGTGCAAGCTCTGCGGCCTCTGCGCCAAGAACTGCCCCAACGAGGCCATCTCCGTGGATCGCAAGGCCAAGACCTGGACGCTCAAGGCTGAGGACTGCGTGGGCTGTGGTGCCTGCGCCGCTGCCTGCCACTTCGATGCCATCACCATTGCCCCCGCCGCTGCTGCTCCTGCCGCTCCCGCCGCTGAGGAGAAGAAGGAAGCCGCCGCCCCCGGTACGAAAGTGATTGCCCTGCCTGGCCGTCGTCCCGTGACCATTCCTTTGAAGGCCAACGGCGAGGAAGCCCCCGTCCCCGGCTGCATCCGTCCCGAATACAACGCCGAGTTTGTCGATCTGCCCCAGTGCGACCGTGACAAGTGCAAGTATTGCGGTCTGTGCATGAAGAAGTGCCCCAAGTCTGCCATTGAGGTGGGACGCAAGGAGAAGTTCTGGGAAGTCGATAATGCAGAGTGCGTCCGCTGCGGCGTGTGCGCTGAGGCTTGCCCCTTCGGTGCTCTGACCATCTGAGAACGTGCAATCTGTGCGTTTCCTGTAACAATCTTCCCTGCGCTCTGTGGAACCACCGCCGGGCGCAGGGTTTTGTTTCTATGTATTTTTAGTCTCTAAAAAAGTGGGTTGGTGGGTCTTTTCCCCCACGATACAAAGCGAAAGGAGAAAAACAATGTGTGTTGCATTGCCCGGACAAGTAAAAAAGCTCCGTCCTGACGGGGTTGCGCTGGTGGACTTTAACGGCAACATGGTAGAGGCTCAGGCCGGCCTGGTTCGTGTGAAGGAAGGGGACTGGGTGCTGGTTCACGCTGGCTGCATCATCCAGACCATGCGCTCCAACGAGGCGGAAGAGCTGATTGATATTTTCCGGGAGGTCGAACGCTTTGGCCATTGACCTGGAACAGCTCCGCCGCTTTCTGGCGGAATACGACGGCGAACCGCTGAACATCATGGAGGTCTGCGGCAGTCACACCGCCGCTATCTCTAAGCTTGGGATTCCTTCCCTCCTCTCCAACCAGCTGCGGCTGATGTCCGGCCCCGGCTGTCCCGTGTGCGTGACCCCCACCGCCTACATTGACCGGCTGATTGCCCTCTGCAAGGAACCGAATACTTGCGTCTGCACCTTTGGTGATTTGCTGCGGGTTCCCGGCAGCGGCGGTCACACCCTCCGGCAAGCCGGAGGAGAGGGCGGACGGGTGCGGATGGTTTACAGCCCCAACGACACCTTGAAATACGCCCTCCAGGAGCCGAACACCACTTTTCTCTTCGCCGCCGTGGGATTTGAAACCACCACTCCCGTTTATGCCCTGCTGCTGCAACGGCTGGTGAAAGAAGACATTCGCAACGTCAAGCTGCTGACCGCCCTCAAGACCATGCCCGCCGCCATTGACCACCTCTGCACCAGCGGTGCAAAAATTGACGCTTTTCTGGCTCCGGGTCACGTCAGTGCCGTGACAGGCAGCCGCATCTTTGAACCCCTGGCTCAACAGCACCAAAAGCCCTTTGTGGTGGCCGGTTTTAAGGGCGGCGAGCTGCTCTCCGCCGTGTACGCCTGCGTGAAGCTGAGCGGGGAGGGCAAAGTGGTGAATCTTTACCCTTCCGTCGTCACCCGGGAGGGAAATACCGACGCTCAGGCCATAGTCAACCAGTATTTTGAACCCGCTCCCGCCATCTGGCGTGGGATGGGGGAGATTGCCGGTTCCGGCATGGTGCTCCGGGAGGAGTGGCAGCGATTTGATGCGGGCAGCGCCGGTCTCAACGAGGATCACGCCAACCCCGCTTGCCGCTGCGGAGAAGTGCTGACGGGCAAGATTTCCTCCAACCAGTGCCCCCTCTTCGGCAAGATCTGCACCCCCTTTCATCCACAGGGGGCTTGCATGGTGTCCACCGAGGGCAGCTGCTTCCAGTTTTATTCCAACCACAGGGAGAAATGACCATGAAAATCACCATGACCCACGGCAGCGGCGGACAGGCCACTTCGGAGCTAATCGCCTCTGTGTTTGCCAACGCCTTTCAAAATGATGTGCTCAACCGCATGGAGGACAGCGCCGTCGTGCCCGGCTCCGGTACCATTGCCGTGACCACAGACAGCTTTGTGGTCACACCCTTGCAGTTCCCCGGCGGCGACATTGGCCGCCTCTGCGTCTGCGGCACGGTCAACGACCTGCTGATGCGGGGCGCTGTGCCCCAGTATCTGACCTGCGGCTTCATTCTCCAGGAGGGGCTGGACACTGAGCTACTCCAGGAGCTGGTA
>JAZUGI010000027.1:0-20007 GCA_045641125.1 Akkermansia sp. | reverse complement strand
CGCGTCTCCATACCGAACCCCGCTCCGCGGGGTGGATGACGTCTCCCGTTGCACGACTCTGAACCACCAATATGCGCTTCGCGTTTCATCCACCCCTCCATACAAAATCATGGGTTCCAAACAATTGTCGGGACACATGGGGCCGCACTTTCCCTTTGCGGCAACAAATAAACTTGCCAAGGCGGGCGAGCGGTGGCAGAATAGGGGCATGTTACGGTGCAGGCAGATAGCTGTGTTGATTCTCCTCACTTTGGTGGGAATGATGGGCTGCCAACAGAACCCGTACCTGCGCACACCGCGCGGCTACAAGTTCACCCCGGCCTCTCAAACCCTGGTGCCGCGCACCATGTCGCGCCTGGCTCAGGAATGCAACATCAAGGTGCGTCTCATGTCGCCCAAATCCCGCCCGCGCCGCGCAGCCAAGCGCATGCGCCCCACATTCATCACCATCCACAGCACGGCGAACCACTCCCGCTCGGCCACGGCGCTGCAGCATTCCCGCGCGCTCACGAACGGCTCTATCACCAATCGCAGCTGGCACTTCACCGCAGACCAGTACATGGTGGTGCAGAACCTGCCGCTCAACGAAACGGCCTGGCACGCCGGCACGGCAGCCGGCAACCACAACTCCATAGGCATTGAAATGTGCGAGGCGGAAAGCCTGGGGCACAACCACTACCGCACGTGGAACCGCGCGGCCAAGCTCACGGCGGTGCTGATGAAGCGCTACCGCATCAACCTTCGCCACGTGGTGCCGCACTACCACTGGACGCGCAAGAACTGCCCCGCCCCGCTGATGACCAACGGCCGCCCCGGGCCCAAGTGGGCGTGGTTCCTCTCGCGCATCGACTACTACTACCGTTGTATCAACAACGGCAAGCCCAACCGCTGATTCCATGAACAGGAGCCTGCAGCCCGCAGACGCCCTGGACGCGCTGCCCTGGGTGTCCCCGCGCGAGCTCAAGGCGCTTCACGCAGCCGGGCTGGCGAGCGTGGGAGACGTGCTGATGCGCATGCCGCGGCGCTATGAGGACCGGCGGCGCAGCGGGGATGTGGCGAGCGTGCAGAACGGCGATACGGTGTGCCTGCAGGTGCATGTGTATTCCGCCGGGTGGCGTTTTTCCTACAAGCGGTACTATGAGCTGTCCGTGGGGCCGGAGGATGAGCCGCACGGCGCGCGCATCCTGCTGCGCTGGTTCAACATGCCGTATGTGGCCAAGCTGCTGGCGGTGGGCATGAACCTCTTCATCTACGGCCGCGTGCGGGAATACGGGGGCAAGCTCATCATGGTGAATCCGGATTTCGAGCAGATGGAGGAGGAGGATGCCGGGAACCGCCTGGTGGCCGCAGCCATGGGAGATGCCGTGCCGCCCCCCGCAGAGGTGCCGGGGCTGCAGGTGCTCATCCACACCGGGCGCATTGTTCCCATCTACCGCGGGATATCCGGCATGCCGCCGCGCAACTACCGCTCCCTTGTATGGAAGCTGCTGGAGCAGTTGCCGCCGCAGCTCTCCCCAGCCGGGTACGATGTGGCACCCAAGTACCCCTACCGAGAGGCCCTCAACGATATCCACTTTCCCGCAGAGGACGAGCTGCAGCGCAAGGCACGCATGCGCTTTGCCCTGCAAGAGTGCTTTGCCCAGCAGTTCCGCGTGGCCTGGCGGCGCCGCCGCGCGCAGCAGAGCGGCGGCATGGTCACCGCCACGGATGATGCCTACGTGCAGGAGCTGCTCACCGCCCTGCCCTTTGAGCTCACCGCCGCGCAGAAGCGCTGCATTGCGGAAGTGTGCGAGGACATGGCCTCCACCCGCCGCATGAACCGCCTGCTGCAGGGAGACGTGGGCAGCGGCAAGACCCTTGTGGCCCTCTGCGCCATGCTCTACTGCATCGGCAGCGGGTACACCGCCGCGCTCATCGCACCCACGCAGATACTCGCGGAGCAGCACTACCGCAACTTCTGCCGCCTGCTCGCCCACACGGATATCCGCGTATCCCTGCGCACCTCCGGCCGCGCGGACGACACCGGGAACCTGCAGCTGGACAACCCGGCGGAGGCAGACCGCACGCCGCGCCTGCTGGTGGGCACGCACGCCCTGCTCTACAAGAAGAACCGCCCGCAGAACCTGGGGCTCGCCGTGGTGGATGAGCAGCACAAGTTCGGCGTGGAGCAGAGGGAGCGCTTCATCTCCTCCGCCGGCACGGAGCCGGATGTGCTGGTGATGACCGCCACGCCCATTCCGCGCACGCTCACACTCACCCTGTACGGGGATTTGGATGTCTCCGTCATTGACGAGATGCCCGCCGGGCGCGGGGAGATCGTGACCGCCCTGCGCAACCCCGCGCACATGAAGCGCATCATCACCTTCATGGAGAGCGAGCTGAAAGCAGGGCGGCAAATCTACATTGTCTCCCCGCTGGTGGAGGAAAGCGAGAAGCGCGCCCACGCCGCCGCCACCACCGAGCTGGAACGCTGGCGCGCCATCTTCCCGGATGAACCCATCGGCCTGCTGCACGGACGCATTCAGGGCGATGAGAAAGAGGCCGTGATGGCCGACTTCCGGGACAACAAGACCCACATTCTGGTAGCCACCACCGTGGTGGAGGTGGGCGTGGACGTGCCGAACGCCACCATCATGCTCATCAACGATGCGGACAGCTTCGGTCTTTCCCAGTTGCACCAGCTGCGTGGCCGCATCGGCCGCGGTTCGCACAAGAGCTACTGCATCCTGCTCTCCAAGCTCAAGAAGGGGGATGAGCGGCTGGACAAGCTCAACGTGCTCTGCCGTACCAACAACGGATTCGAGATTGCGGAAGAGGACTTCAAGCTCCGCGGCCCGGGAGATGTGCTCGGCACCGCGCAGAGCGGCCTGGGTGCCGTGCAGTTCCCGGAATGGCTGGCGGACCTCCGCCTCATCCACCGCGCCACCAGGGATGCCAACGCCATCCTGGATGCCGACCCCACCCTGTCCCGTCCGGAACACGCCCCCTTGCGCGAGCTCGTGCAGAACGAGGACGACACCGCCGTGACGGGATAATCAAAAGCCGCTCAATCCTTGATACGGCGGTAGCGGTAGGGGCGGTATCCCTCATCCAGGAAATGTTGCGTGTCCACGTACTTGTATGCGCAGTTCCACTCGGGAACGCCGCCGGATTCCGCAATCAGCATCAGCGCATGCGTGGCATCCTTCCACCCCATGAACAGCCACACGTGTACCCCCGGCAGCAGCATGATATCCCCGGGTTTCAGTTCATCCGCGCTCTCCAGCGGGCGGCACAGGGCTCCGAGCTCACGCGTGGAATAGGGGCGCTCCAAGCGCCAGCAGCGGGAGACAAAGCCGCTGCAGTCGATACCCGCGGCATAACGGCTCACGGCGGAGTCTCCACCCGCAATCTTGCCCTCTGAGGCATAGTCCCCCGCATACACGGTGGCATCCGAGTGCAAACGGGCCAGGAATTCCTGCGGCGTATCAAAGCCACCCCACTTGTACGGCATGCCGGTATTGCTGCCGCGCGTCCACCAGAAACGGGAGCCAAAACTCTTGCGAGCCCACTTGTCCGGCGTGTCCACGCGCTGTCCGTCGGGGTCGTTGCCGTGCTGGGCGAAACGGTGCTCGCCGTTCCACGTCATGCGGGTGTACGCATCGGCGATACGGCGCACTTCGGCGCGTGTCACCTGCGGTGCGGCGGGCGGAATGGGGGCGGCATGCTCCGGCACGCTGCCGCAGGCGGCCAGCAGCAGGGAGACGGCGAGTATGACGGCACGGCGGGTTCGCATGTCTCCATGCTAGTCCCCTGCCCGCGCCTTGTCAAACAGAAAGCCGCGCCCCCGTGAGGGAGCGCGGCTTGTTGAAATCGATTTCCGCGAGGCGGGTTAGGGCTTCACCACGGAAGCGAGCACCACCGTGCCGTTGTACGGCGTGGTGACGTTCGCGGGCAGCTCCACCTGGGCCATGCGCAGGGACTCGTCCAGCTTCAGGGCGGTGATATCGGCCTCCACGCAAGCGGGGATGTCCTTCACGGCGCACTTGATGGGCAGCTCGTGGATGATCTGGTTCACCTGGCCGCCCATGGCCACGCCGGCGGGCGTGCCGTTGAGCTTCACGAACACGTTGGTCTTCACCACGGTATCGGGGGTCACGGCCTGGAAGTCCACGTGGGTCACGCCGTCCTTGAGCCAGTTGCGCTGAATGTCCTTCACCATGGCGAGCACGGCCTTGCCGTCCACGTCCAGGTTCACAAGGATGCTGTCGGTGTCGGCCTCGTTGAGCAGCACGCGCACATCGGATGCGGTGGCCTGCACGTTGATGTTCTCACCATTGCCGTAAATCACGCCGGGGATGAAGCCCTGGGCGCGGAGGGCGTTGAGCTTGCCGGTGCCGACAGCCTCACGCTTGTTAACCTTGAGGGTATGCTTAGTCATTTTTCTAATGCTTTCTATTTGTTTGAAATGATGGTTTGTTTGGAGTTCATCCGACGTCGGTGAGCGGCTTGAGTCTCACCCGCCGGGATAGCACGCCCAAGCCAGCGAGGCAAAGGCGGACCCCCAAGGTACGCTTAATTTCGTAAAAGTCAAGGAAAATTTGAGATTTACGCAAAATGGGGAATGGCAAGGCGCCCCCGTGAAACGCCGAAGCGTTCCATGGGGGCGCGGCAAACACCTTTCGGCCCGGACTTAGCGGTATGATTCGCGGTAGATGCTGATGCAATCCTCGCGGGTGAGCTCTGCCGGGTCTCCTCCAAAGAGGAAGCCCATGGCGGAGAAGGCGTTGTCCGCCATGGCGGGGAATTCATCCGGCGTGATGCCGTAGTCGCTCATCTTGAGCTGGTCCACGCCGCAGGCACGCTGCAGGTCCACCAGGGCGTCCACAAAATCCTGCGGGCGGGTGGCATCCTCCTTGCCCAGCGCCTTGGCCATGCGAATGAAACGCTCCGGGCAGCAGCCCTTGGCAATAAAGTGGGAGTAGTACGCCTTGGAAATCATGATGAGGCCGGCACCGTGCGGCAGCTCCTGGTGGTAGGCGGAAAGCGCGTGCTCCAGGGAGTGCTCGCTGATGCAGCCGCTGAGCTCCATGGAGAGCCCGGAAAGCCAGTTGGCAAAGGCCACGTGCTCGCGGGCGGAAAGGTCGCTGCCCTGCTGCACGGCGGCGGCCAGGTGGTGGCCGATGTTCTCGATGGCACCGAGGGAGACGAGGTCGCTCATGAAGTTGGCCTGCTTGGCAATGTAGCCTTCCGTGCTGTGGAAGAGGGCATCGAATCCCTGAAAGGCGGTGAACTTGGGCGGCACGGTCAGCATGAGCTCCGGGTCCACGATAGCCAGCACCGGCATGAGGCGGTGGCCATCGAACACGGCGGTCTTCTCATGCGTGTCCGGGTTGGTGATAACACCGCCGCCATCCGTCTCGGAGCCCGTTCCGGCGGTGGTGGTGATGGCCACCAGCGGCAGCGGCAGGTTCTCCACCGGCTTGCGGCCGCCCGTGCCAAACTGCACGTAGTCCCACAAATCGCCGGGGTTGGTGGCCATGAGCGCAATGGCCTTGGAGGCATCCATCACGCTGCCGCCGCCCAGTGCCACAATGAAATCGCTGCCGGCATCACGCGCGGCGGCGGCTCCATCCATCACGGTGTCCTTGAGGGGATTGGCCTGAATCTGGTCGAACACGGCCACCTGCACACCGGCCTGCTCCAGCTGGGCAATGGTGCGGTCCAGCGAGCCGTTGGCACGCGTGGATTTGCCGTTGGAGATGACCAGCAGGGCCTTGCGGCCGGGGAGCTCCTGCTCATGCAGCTTGTTGAGACTTCCCGCACCAAACACGGTGTGGGTGCGGATATTGAAATCGTATGCGGGAATAGACATGGCGTTTTCGTAGTGGTGAAAGTTATTCCTTGCCGAGCTGGCGCAGGGCATCCTTGGCACCGGCGTGGCCCTGTGCGGCGGCCTTGCGGAACCACTCCACGGCCTCCTCCTGATTCTTCTCCACGCCCTGCCCCTTCACCAGCATGACCGCCAAATTGTTCTGGGCCTCAGAATAGCCCTGCTCCGCAGACTGGCGGAAGAGCTTGGCGGCCTCCTCGTCATTGCGCTCCAAACCGCCCTTGCCCTGCATGTACATGATGCCCAGGTTGTTCTGCGCCATGGCGTTGCCCTGGTTGGCAGCCTTGCGCCACCAGTACACCGCCTTGTTGTCGTTCTGCTCCATCTGCTTGCCTTGCGCATAAAGCACGCCCAGGTTGTACTGGGACATGGCATCGCCCTCCTTGGCTGTACGGACGATACGCTGAATCTCCGGCGGCAGGTCTGTGGTATCCTGCGCGGCGGCATAGCCCGCAACCCCAACGGCTGCGGCCAAAACGGTGAAAAGGAATGGGTTTCTCATACCCTGCCACTCTAGCACAGCAGCCCCCCGCATGTCAACGCAATTGCAGCGGAGAAACGCGGCACGCAGCGCGCAACGGCGATGGGAAGCGGGTTGCGGGTGAAACGGTTATTGTCTGCGGGAAAGTTCACCTGAGTACGTTCGGCCCAGGGTGGCGGCGTGGCGCGTTACCCAGTCTTTCAGGCTACGGGAGCCGCCGGGCGGCACATCCACAGACAGGCGGTCCTGGGAGAGCCCGGCAATTTCGTCGCGCGTGAGCATCACATCGCCCACGATGCTCCGCAATCGCGACCTGTGCGGGAGCGGTAGTCCCGGCGCTGATCCTGAGCAATGGGCCCCACGGCGAAATACTTGGCTTGGGGGTGGTTGAAGACGAGGGCGCAGACGGAGGCGGGCGGGTTCATCATGAAGGTGTCCGTGAGGGAGGCCCCCGTGTGCTGCGTGGCGTTGAGCAGGGAGAAGACGGTCTGCTTTTCCGCGTGGTCGGGCTGTGAGGGGTAGCCGCAAGCGGGACGCACAGACACGCTGTCCTGCACAGGCCAGATTTCATTGATCACGGCGTTGGAGGCTTCAGCCAAGGCCTCGGCAAGCATGTTGCAGAGGGCTGCGCAAAGCAGCGCGTTGTAGGAATCGTGCTGCTTCTCGAACTCGGCAGCCCATTCCGAACCGCCGGTGACGGAGAGTTGGAGCGCCCCTGCATAGCCGCCCTGCCCTGACGGCGCCACAAAGTCTGCCAGGGCCAGGCGCGGGCGGTTGCTGCGCTTCTGCTGGCGCAGGGTGTGAAGGATAACGGGTTCCCCGCCCTCCGGCAGCACGGCAATGTCGTCCTGCCTGCGCTCGGCGTTCCAGATGCCGGCGCATGCACGCGGGTGGAGACGCTGCTCCACCTGGGCCTGTGAGAGCATGTTGCGGGCGTCCGCCAGCAGCTTCTCGGCCTCACGCCTCTTGTCCGCGGGGGCATCGTCTTTGAAAACGTTTTTGGCGGGATTCCAGACATCCTGCAGCTCAAAGAAGCGGAAGAGGATGCTCCAGTCTGCAACGGAGGAAAGGGTTTCCCATGTGATGGGGTAGTCCGGCGTAAAGCCGGCATCCTGCACGCCGAGGGTGAACACGCCCGTGCGGGAGGGCTTGGGCTGGGGCTGGGCGGCCCAATCGATTTCCGGTGCCTGGGCGCGGGCCTCTTGGAGGCTCATGAGATCGGGAGCGTCGGCTTCGGAGAATTCCTGCCGCATGGTCTCCTGCTCCTGCATGATGCGCTCGCGCTCTGCGGCGGCATTGGCACCAATCAGCGCGGCAAGCTCCGGCACCACGGTGGAGGCATCCGCCGTGCGCACCACCACGCCGCTCGGGTACTTGGGGGCAATTTTCACGGCGGTGTGGCGCGGGCTGGTGGTGGCACCGCCAATCATCAGAGGCAGGGTCATGCCGGCGGCCTCCATCTCCTCCGCCACGTGCGCCATCTCGTCCAAAGAGGGCGTGATGAGCCCGGAAAGGGCGATGCAGTCCGCATGCTCGCGGCGCGCGGTCTCCAAAATCTGTTCGCAGGGCACCATGACGCCCAAATCCACCACGCGGTAGCCGTTGCAGGAAAGCACAACGCCGACGATGTTCTTGCCGATATCGTGCACATCCCCCTTGACGGTGGCAAGCACGACCGTACCGGCGGCGGCCGATGAGCTTCCCTGCTCCATGAGCGGGGTGAGCACGGCCACGCTCTGCTTCATCACGCGGGCGCTCTTCACCACCTGGGGCAGGAACATCTTGCCGGAACCGAAAAGCTCACCCACCTGCTTCATGCCGTCCATGAGCGGCCCCTCAATCACGGCGAGCGGCGTGCCGCAAATCTGCAGGGCCTCGCGGGTGTCGGCCTCCACGAATTCGGTAATGCCGTTGATAAGGGCATGGGCAAGGCGCTTCTCCACGGATTCGGCGCGCCAATCCGCGGACTTCTTGGGTGCGGCGGCGGGTGCGCCGCCCGTGGCGGCCTTCAGGGCCTCCTTGGCCTCCGCCAGCTCGGCGGCGTAGGCAATCAGGCACTCCGTGGCATCCCCGCAGCGGTTGAGCAGCACATCCTCCACCAGCTTGCGGCGGTGGGTGGGGATGGTGTCGTAATCCGTCATGAGCGCGGCATTGACGATGCAGATATCCAGCCCGCCAAGGGCGGCGTGGTGGAGGAATGCGGAGTGCATGGCCTCTCGCACGGTGTTGTTGCCGCGGAAGGAAAAGGAAACATTGGAGATGCCGCCGGAGATGTGGCAGAGCGGGTGGCGTGCGGAGATTTCAGCCGCGGCCTGGAAGAAGTGCAGCGCGTGGTTGGCGTGCTCCGCCATGCCGGTGCCCACGGTGAGCACGTTGGGGTCAAAGATGATGTCCTCCTCCGGGAAGCCTGCCTGCACCAGCAGGGCGTGCGCGCGCTCCGCAATGGAGATGCGGTCCTCCAGCCCGCTGGCCTGGCCGTTCTCGTCAAAGCCCATCACCACCACGGCTGCACCGTAGCGGCGGATGACGCGGGCGTGGCGCAGGAACTCCTCCTCCCCGTTTTTCAGGGAGATGGAATTGACAATACCCTTGCCCTGCAGGCAGCGCAGCCCGGCCTCGATGACCTCCCACTTGGAGGAGTCGATCATGCTGGGCACTCGGGCGATATCCGGCTCGGAAGCCACGAGGTTGAGGAAGCGGGTCATGGCCGCCGGCCCGTCGATGAGTCCGTCATCGAAGCAGAAATCCAGCACCTTGGCGCCCTTCTGCACTTGTTGGCGGGCAATGGAGAGGGCCTCCGTGAAATTGCCCTCGCGGATGAGACGCGCGAACTTGGGTGAACCGGCCACGTTGCAGCGCTCGCCGATGAAGAGGATGCCGTCACTGCGCTTGTGGGAGAGCGGCTCCAGGCCGCAGAGCCGCATGGTGCCGTCGGAAACGGCCTGAGGAATCCGGCGGGGCGGGAACGCCTGCACGGCCTCGCGAATGGCGGCAATGTACTCCGGCGTGGTGCCGCAGCAGCCGCCCACAATGTTGAGCAGGCCCTCCTCCGCATAGCCGTGCAGGATACCCGCCATGTGCTCCGCAGAATGCTGGTAGCCCGTGGGGCTGAGCGGATCCGGCAACCCGGCGTTCGGGTACAGGCAGATGGCGCAGTCCGCCAGGGAAGCGAGCGTGCGCGCAAAGGGGAGCATGAGGTCCGCCCCGAGCGCGCAGTTGATGCCGATGGCCAGCGGGCGCGCGTGGCGCACGGCGTTCCAGAACGCCTCCACGGTCTGCCCGGAGAGGGTGCGCCCCGCCCGGTCCGTGATGGTGAAGCTGATGATGACGGGCGGCATGCCGCCGCGCTCCTCGCGCAGCTCATCGATGGCAAAGAGGCAGGCCTTGGCGTTGAGGGTGTCGAAGATGGTTTCCAGCTGCAGGATATCCACGCCGCCATCCACCAGGGCAATCACCTGCTCGCGGTAGGCGCGGCGCAGCTGCTCGAAGTTGACCGCACGGAAGGCGGGGTCCTCCACATCCGGGGAGAGGGACGCGGTGACGCTCAGGGGGCCTATGGAGCCGGACACCAGGCGCGGGCGGCCGTCCGCAGCCTCGGCGGCATCCGCGGCCTCGCGGGCAATGCGGCAGGAGGCCAGGTTCATCTCCCGCACGAGCGCGGCAAGCCTTTCATCCGCCAGCACGCGGTCGAAATAGGCTTGGTCGTGCCGCGGCGAGCCTTCCTCATGGTGGAAGAATTCATGCTGGCCGATGCAGGTGGCGGAAAAGGTGCAGGTGGTGATGATATCCGCCCCCGCCTGCAAGTAGGCATCCGCAATGCCGCGCAGGATTTCCGGTTGCGTGAGGGAGAGGACGTCGTTGTTGTTCTTGAGGTCGGCGGGATAGGCGGCACGGTCTGCAAAACGCGTGCCGCGGTAGTCGTCCTCAGAGAGGCGGTGGCGCTGCACCATGGTGCCCATGGCACCATCCAGAATAAGGATGCGCTCTGCCAGGGTGTCCTGAAGGTACCGTTGGCGGGATGTCATGGGCAAAAGGCGGCTGGGGCGCGCGTTATCAGAACTTGCGCGGGGCCGGGTTGCGGTGCCAGGTGATGACACCCTTGCCCACGGCGTACAGGTAGGCAATCATCAGCACGCCGATAAACACGGCCATGGCCGCGAAGGCCGCGCCGTTGTTGACAACGAAGTCGTTGAAGCCCAGGGCCCACGGATACAGGAACACCACCTCCAGGTCAAACACGAGGAAGAGGATGGCCACCAGGTAGAACTTGATGGAGAACATGGACGGAGAACCGTCGCCCTCCGGCACGTTACCGCATTCGTACGGCACGTCCATGGCGTTGCGCATCTTGGAGCGGCGTCCAAAGACGATGCTGAGCACGATAATCATCCCGGCAAAGCCGAAGCCCGCCACCAACTGAATCAACGCTGAGAAATATTCCTGCATGGTTTGAGTGCGCGCGGATGGTACCACCGTCCCGCGCGCGTGTCAAGATTTTTCGTTCGGCAACGCGCGCAAAGCGGGTATTTATTCCTCGCCGGGGGGCGGGGGAACAGCCCCCACGGAGACTGCGGCCATGCCGGCCGCAGCGGCGGCGCGCATGCCGGGTGCCCCGTCCTCGAACACCACGCATTCGGCGGGGGCAACACCCATGAGCTCCGCGCAGCGCAGGAAGATGTCCGGCGCGGGCTTGCCGCGCCCCGGTGCCACATCCGCAGGGGTGACAATGATGGGGAACGGCACATCAAGCCCGGCGGCGCCCATGGTTTCCAGGGGGCCGGGCATCAGGCTGCCGGTGCCGATGGCGTAGGGGATGCCGAGCTTGTACAGTTCGCGCACGAGCGTGCAGGTTTCCACGATTTGCGGCAGGGATTCCGTTTGCAGGATGAACGTGTAGCAATCGCGCTTGCGCTGCGCCACCGCTTCAGCATCCATGGAGAGGCCGTAGATGCGGTTGAGATCACGCACGATATCCGGTGCGGCCATGCCGCCGTGGGCGGTGAATTCCTTCCAGCGGAAGGCTTCCGGCGGGGCGCCGTGCTCTGCCAGGGCCTGCCGCCAGGCGCGGTAGTGCGTGGGCATGCTGTCCACCAGCGTGCCGTCCAAATCAAAGATGTAGCCGCCGTAACGGCGCTCAGGAATGCTTACTCGCGCGCTCATCACAGGTCGTACTCCTCCACAAAGTTCCTCAGGTCCTTGTCCTTGCCGAACAGCACCAGGATATCGCACGCCTTGAACTCCAGGTTGCCGTCCGGCGTGTCGATCACGGGGGATTCCGGGGCGGAGAGCACATCGTCCGTGCCGGATTGCTCCACGGGCTGGCCGCGGCGCACGGTGAGCAGGTTCAGGCGGTACTTCTGGCGCAGGCCCACCTCCATGAGCTTCATGCCCACCCAGGAGGGGGGCAGGTTGACCTCCGCCAGAGAGTGGGTGGCATCAATGCGGCGCACGCTGACCATGCCCTCTGAAACCAGGCGGGCGCAGAGCTGCTTGGCGGCCACCTCCTCCACGCGGAAGACGTCTTTGATGCCGATGAGCTTGAGGATGCGGCCCTGGAGGTCGTTCACGCTGCGCACGTAGAGGTTCTTGACCCCCATCTCCTTGAGCTGGGCGGTGATGAGGATGTTGCGCTCGTACTGCTCGCCCACGGTGACAATCACGCAGGTTTCATCATCCAAGAGGTCGATTTGGCGAATCACGCGCATATCGGTGGCATCGCCCACCAGGGGGTTGGAGACGATATCCTTGATGGCGGTGATGTTGGCCTCGCGGATATCCAGCGCGGTGACCTCGTACCCGAGGTTGGCGAGGGATATGGCGAGCGAGCGACCGAACTGACCGATGCCGATGATAACGAATTTCATGGTTTTTCGGGGATTAGTTAAGGGGGAGTCTGGTTTCCGGGTAGCGGAGGGGCGCGGGGTCCTTCTGCTTGATGAAGATGAGCATGAAGGTGAACATGCCCACGCGGCCGAAAAGCATGTTGAGCGACACGAGGCAGCGCGAAACCGGGGAAAGCTTGTCGGCCACGTCCAAATCAAAGCCCGTGGTGGTGTAGGCGCTCACCTCCATGAAAAGCATCTTGAACACACCCTGCGGATCTGCGGCAATACCGGGCTCCAGCAGCAGAAGGAGCATGGTGGTGATGACAATCCAGAAGATGGAGAGCACCACGGTGGCCATGGCGCGCTCCACCGTGCTGCGGGCAATGCGGCGGCCGTGCATCTCCACATCCTGCTGGCCGCGCAGCACGCGCCACACCTCCATCAGGCACAGGCAGAGCACCGGCGCAAACACGCCGCCGCCCGTGCCGGTGGGGTTGCCGCCCACAAACATCATCACGCACAGGAAAATCTTGTACACCGGGCCGTACTCGCCTATATCCGTCAGGTTGAACCCGGCGGAACGGCTCACGGAATTCCACAGGGCCTCCCAGAGGTTGTGCACACCCGTTGCATGCTGGGAGGGCTCAAGCATGCCCAACAGGGAGAACACCACCGTACCCGTGACCAGCACAATGAGCGTGACGCGCAGCACAAACCAGGAGTGCGTGCTCCAGCGCGGGGTAACGCTCTGGCGGCGGATGCGCGCCCGGAGGCGCTGCCGCCCCTCCAGGTACACGCCGAAACCGAGCGTGCCCACCAGCATCATCACCAGCATCACCCCCTGCGCGCAGAAATTGCCCGCCACGCCCGCCTGCGACATGCCATCGTGGAAGAGTGTGATGCCCGCGTTGCAGAAGGCGGAAACGGCGTGGAAAACGGCGTAGCCCGCCAAGTGCTCCTGCGGAACACCCGGATTCCCCTGCCAGATATGGTACAGTGACAACGCGCCCACCAGCTCCGTGACCAGGGTGACGCCAATCACCGTTTTCAGCAGCTGGGGGATAATGTTCACCCCCTGCTGGTCCAGCACGCCGGACATGGTCATGCTGTCTCGCACAGCCAGGCGGCGCCCCAGCATCATGAGCACAAAGTAGGTGAAGGTCATCACCCCCAGGGCCCCCACCTGGATATCGATAAGCAGCACCACCTTGCCCAGCGTGGTGAAGGTTTCCGCCACATTCACGCAGGTGAGCCCGGTGATGGATGTGGCGGAGGCACAGGTGAAAAACGCCTCCGTCAGGCTGATGGGACGGTGCGTGGCCCCGGGCGTGAGCAGCACCAGCGTGCTCAGCAGCACCAGCGCCAGCATGTAGGTAAAGAAGGTGACCGATGGCGACCACGCACCCGCGCGCCCGCGCACCACACTCTTGCGCCGCGCCGTGCAATACAGGTAGACGCGGATGGCACTGAACACGCCTATCACCAGGCTGCACAGCCCCTGCACCAGAACGAGCCAGGATTGCGAATCGGCGGGCTCGTCAACAAAAGCCGGCAGGGCGAACAACGCCGAAGCCACCAGAACGCACGGCACCTGGCACCATAGCAGACGCCCGGGGGAGCGGCGTTTCAGCAGCTCATGCGCAAAATGCACCAGCACGGTGGCCGTGTGGAACCACACCAGGCCGTAGAGCATCATGAAACTGCCGCGCACAAACAGCACGCGCGCGCTGTCCGCTGCGGTATCCTGGAAACACTGGATCCACAACGTCACAAACAGAACCAGGCCGCCGGAAATGATTTCCGGCAGTTCAAGCACGCGGTTGTGCCGTTCTCTCTGAGAGGTGAACGCCATGCGCCCGGACTTTACCACAATCCCCTACCCTTGGCAAGATTTACGATAACGGCACTGTCCGTGAAAAAGCTTGCCAAGTGTGAAAAAATGGGCTAACCTCTGCGCGCTCTCCGAACAAACTCAGCACATGAAGAACGTACACTTTCTCGGGATTTGCGGCACCGCCATGGGCGCGGTGGCCTCTGCCATGGCCCGCAAGGGCTACGGGGTCACCGGCACGGATGCCAACGTCTACCCGCCCATGTCCACCTTCCTGGAAAGCGAGGGCATTCAGATTTTCCAAGGCTACAAGCCGGAGAACATACCGGACAACGCCGACCTCATCATCATCGGCAACGCCATGAGCCGCGGCAACGCGGAGGTGGAGGCCGTGCTGGAGCGCGGCCTGCGCTACATGAGCCTGCCGGAGGCCATGAAGGAGTTCTTCCTGTGGGGGCACCGCAACTTTGTGGTAACGGGCACGCACGGCAAGACCACCACCACCTCCATGCTGGCCTGGCTGATGGAGGCCAACGGGCTCAACCCGAGCTTCATGATTGGCGGCATTGCGCGCAACCTGCAGCGCGGCGGCCGTTTCACGGATTCCCCCTTCTGCGTGCTGGAAGGCGACGAGTACGACACCTCGTTCTTCGACAAGCGCTCCAAGTTCCTGCACTACCTGCCGGAGGTGGTTATCATCAACAACATTGAGATGGACCACGCAGACATCTACGCCAATGTGGATGAAATCAAGCTCTCCTTCAAGCGGCTCCTGCGCGTGGTGCCCCGCAACGGCGTGGTCTTCCTGAACGCAGACTGCCCCAACTGCGCGGATGTGCGCGCCTGCGCCGCCAAGGAGCTGCGCACCGTACGCACCGTGGGCGTGGGCATGGGTGCAGAGGCGGATATCCTCATTTCCGATTTGGAACAGCGGCCGGACGGCAGCAGCTTCTCCCTCTCCGGCGGAACCAACGAGGCCTGGGAAATGGTGAACGAGCGTTTCGACGTGCCGATGATCGGCGAGTTCAACGTGCGCAACGCCGCCATGGCCGCCTGCGCCGCCCGCGTGGCCGGGCTCACGCCCGACCAAATCCGCGAGGCCCTGAAAGCCTTTGAAGGCGTGGCCCGCCGCCAGGAGGTGCGCGGCACCGTGAACGGCGTTACCGTGGTGGATGATTTCGCACACCACCCCACCGCCATCCGCCAGGCCATTGCTGGCCTGCGACAGCGCTTCCCCAAGCAGCGCCTCTGGGTGCTTTTCGAGCCCCGCAGCAACACCACTATCCGCAACCTTTTCCAGCACGAGCTGGCAGATGCCCTCTCCCAGGCGGACCTGGCCGTCATCTCCCGTGTGGAAAACCACAAGACCGTGGCCCAGCAAGACCAGCTCGACGAGGCCAGGCTCAAGATGGATATCGAGACGGCCGGAACGGACTGCTACCTGGGCGAGAATGCGGACGACATTGTGGCCAATGTGGTCTCCCGCGTGCACCCGGACGATGTGCTGCTCGTGATGAGCAACGGCGGTTTCGGCGGCATCCACAAGAAGCTGCTCACCGCGCTGGCGCAGTAAAAACGCCGCACCGCAGCGCGGCGGGAAAAGCCTACAGGGCCTCGGAGCCGTAGAAGCCTTTCTGCTTCATAGAGTTCAACATCTCCCCCCGTCCTTTCCCTCCGATTTCATCAAACTCCCGAGTTGGCAACAGCTTCTTTCTTGAGGGTGTTTTGCGCTGTGTCTACCGGTTTTCCAACGCCGGGCCTCGCCGCGGTGTCTGGGCTGCATGTTCATTCGCGCATTGATTCACTACTGCAAGGATATTTTCCGCAAGAACGACGGCTCGGAGCGCCGCATGGTCAACACCGCCCCGCAGCACGGCCTCAGCCTCGGCAGCTACATGGGCCGCTGGTATGAACAGGCCCGCTATGAGCACGCCTTCGAGAACGGACTGGAACGCGTTTACACGGATTACACCATGATGCCGGACGGACGCGTGAAGATCAGAAACAACGGCACGGACGAGGACGGCGTGGAGCACCACGCCTCCGGCATGGGAAGCTGCCCGCGGGGCGATGGCCGCCTGCAGGTTTCCTTTGTGCCGCCGTATTCCTGGTTTCGCGCGCCGTACCACATCCTGTACGCCACGCCGGGATACACGGCGGCGCTGGTGTCCGGTGAGGACGACCGCTACCTGTGGCTGCTCACGCGGGAGCGCACCCCGGACCGCAATTTGATACGCGAGCTGCTCCGCGAGGCCCGCGCCCGCGGGTTCGACACCTCCCGCCTGCGCTACACCGTGCAGGATGCGGAGTGAACCCGCCTAGAAACGGAAATCCACTGCGGCACTGGCGTAAATGCCCGTGCCGTAATGGTGTTTGCCGAGGGTTTTCTTGTGGGCGTTGAAGCGGCAGTATTCCGCCGTGGTGATAATCGGCATGCCCACCGCCAGGTTGACCACGCGCTTGCGCTGGTCCGGGCGGGAGAAATCCCATTCCGCCATGCAACCCGCCACCACGGTGCGCACGCGGAACAGGCGCGTGTTGGCGTCATCCGTGGTCACGGTCCAGGAGCCGCCCACGGCAGAGGCGAATAGACCGGCACTCCACCCGCGCGGTAAAGTGTGCATCACGGTGAGCCTGGCACCGCCCAGCTTCACGTTCCAGTCCTCGCTGGGCTTCCATTCAAAGGATACCACGGGGAGAGCCCCCCAGGATACCAGGCGCGGCGTGACCGCCACCCCGAAGGCGTAGGAAAAATTCTCGCTCGCCTTGATGCGGTACTCCGCCAGGCCGTTCATGCTCAGCGCGCGGTCCCACTTCACAAAGTCGGAGGCAATGGTGGGCGCTGCCGCCAGGATAAGGCGGTTGCCGGACGGGTAGTTGCGGATGAGCGAAAGCGGCAGCGCAAAATCGAACAGCTCACGCTTGCGCAGGTCGAAGCCTCCCGCATGCATGTGTGAGATTTCCGTGTCGAACGAGGCGTTGAACATCCACGCCTCGTACCCGCTGCGGCGCGGGTCGCTCAGCGGAAGGGTCAGCGAGTACTTCTGCATGGCCAGGCTGCCGTCCCCATGCCGCTCATGCAGGTAGGAGAACATCTCGAACGCGGCGAAACTGGGCAGCACTCCCGTGGCCGGCAAGTGGTACCGCAGCCCGCTCGCGGTGGCTCCCTGCACAATGCCTGCAGCGGCCAGAAGCATGGCAAACAAAGTCCTCTTCATGCCCGCAAGGTAGCAGATGCCACCTAACAGTTCAAGCCCGTGTTGTGGCATGGGGCATTTCGCGCTTGCCTTGGTGGGTGGGCGCGTGGTATGCTGGGGCGCGTATGAGCAGAAAGGCTTTCCTCTTGTGTATGGGCGCGGCGGCTGTGCTTGCGCTCCCCATGTGCCAGCAGTATGACGGTGCCATTCCCGCCGGAATGGTGCGCGCCGTGGACCCCCAGGCGGACGCCTTGCTCGCCCAGGCCCGCGAGTACGCCAAGCAGGGCAAGACCGGCAAGCAGATCAGCACGCTCAAGAAGGTGGCCATGCAGCACCAGGTGGCCCCCAACGCGGACCAGGCCCGCTTCGAGCTCGGCCAGGCATACGAGGCCAAGAAGGACTACCGCGAGGCGTTCAAGCAGTACAGCCGCCTGATTGACCGCTACCCCCAGAGCCGCCTCTACTCGGATGCGCTCAACCGCCAGCTCGCCATGGCCATGGCCGGCGCCCAGGGGAAGCTCACCGTGCCCGTGATGTTCGGTGCCTGGCACAGCAACATGGAATCTTCCAAGGTCATCGAGTGGCTGCGCTACATCATCGACAAGGCCCCGTACAACGACATGTCCGCCACGGCCTCCTCCATCCTGGGCAAGTTCCTGGTGGATTTGCGCCGCTATGAGGAGGCCCGCATGGAATACGCCCGTCTGGTGGAACGCTACCCGGACAGCCCCTACGCCCCGGAGGCCCAGCTCATGGTGGCCCAGCTCTGGGCTTCCGACCGCACCCGCGGTGAGAACAGCCTCGTGAACCTCACCAACGCTCGCGAGGCCTACGAGGAATTCAGCCTGCGCTTCCCCAACCACAAGGACGCCCACAAGGCACTGGCCCAGGTTTCCAACATGAACCGCCTGCTCGTGCAGCAGCAGCTGGATGTGGGCAAGTACTACCTCAACCGCTCGCACGAGTACCAGTCCGCCATTTTCTGCTTCCAGGATGTCATCCGCCAGAAATCCGTGAACCCGGATGCCGCCAGGGAAGCCGCCGTGCTGCTGGGCAAGGCCCGCGCCGCAGCCGGTGTCAAGCAGTGAACACCGCTCCACCCTCCATGAAAAAGCTCCCCATCGCCGCCCTGCTGGCGGGTTGCCTTCTCTCCGCGTCCTGCGGCTACCACCTGGATGGCGCTCTCAATCCCCACATGAAGGACGTGAAGAGCTTTTCCGTGGCCATGTTCCAGAACGGTTCCCTCTACCCGGATGCCGCCATGATGGTCACCACCGCCCTCACGGACAGTCTGGAGAAATCCGGCACCATGCGCCTGGCATCCCCCGGCGCGGCGGATTGCACCATCTCCGGCAAGGTGCTTTCCGTCAGCCGCTCCGCGCTCCGCGCCAACCCGCAGGATAGCGCCTACAGCTCGGAAATCGGCCTCACCGTCAGCGTGGTCTACACTGTCACCGACAACCGAACCGGCAAGGTCCTCGTCGGTGGCAGCACCTCCGGCCTTGGCACCTTTTTCAACAACGACCTCGGCAGCATCCAGACCGCAGAGCAGAACGCCATCTCCTACGCCGCGCGGCAGGCCGCAGATGATATCGTCACCGACCTCACCCTCCCATGATCGAGTACCCCGTCAGCTTTGTGGGGCTGCCCATCGGCAACCGGGAGGACATCACCCGCCGCGCGCTGGAGGTGTTGCAGAGCGTGGATTGCATCTGCTGTGAGGACACGCGCAACACCGGCATGCTGCTCAACCATTACGGCATCAAGAAACCCCTGCTGAGCCTGCATGAGCACAATGAATCCCAGCGCGCCCCGGAGGTGGCCGCACGCGCCTTGGCCGGGGAGCGCTTTGCCGTGGTTACCGATGCCGGCATGCCCGGCGTGAGCGACCCCGGCTACCGCCTCATCCAGGAGCTCAAGCGCAGCGGCGTGGCATTCACCGTGCTGCCCGGCCCCTCTGCCGTGGTCACCGCACTCGTGGGCTCCGGCCTCCCCTGTGATGCCTTCTTCTTCGGCGGCTTCCTCCCCGTCAAATCCGGCCGCAAGGCCGCCGTGCTCCAAGCCGCTGTGGAAGCAGACCACACCTCCATTTTTTACGAATCACCCTTCCGTATCGTCAAGACCGTGCAGGCCCTCGCCGCCATTGACCCGGATGTTCCCGTCTGCGTGGCCAGGGAGCTCACCAAGGTGTACGAAACCTACCACCGCGGCTCCGCATCCGCCCTGCTGGCGGAATTCACCGCCCACCCACCCAAGGGTGAAATGGTGCTCCTTATCGGCGGCAAGAACGCCCCCAGAGCCTGATGCCCAAAGGGACAAGCCCGCGCGGGCGCGAACCCGGCACCGAATGTTCAATCGCCCAAATCGTACATTGTTCCCCCGTAAATAGTAAATCTTTGGGCTTGCCTTTTCCCGCGCTTCTGCTATATTCCCCTCACCACGCACGGATAGCTCAGCGGTAGAGCGGCTGTTTTACACGCAGTTGGTCGGGGGTTCAAATCCCTCTCCGTGTATCCAACCGGAGCCGCAGGATATTTCCCTGCGGCTCTTTTCTGTTTTTATAACCGCCTGATATTTCAGCAAAAGTGTTTCGGGCAGTTTTGGCAAGGTTCGCGGTACTGCACGCCCTAGACCCCCTTTCCAGCACACCCTTGCACTGGCGCGCACTTCCGTGCACTCCGCTAGGCGAGCCGAGGTCGGAAAATCACAGTATGCTCATTTTGAGTTGGTTGTGAAAACATAAAACAAAAGGAACAGCCCAAACCAGCGGTTTTTCCATGGAAAAAAGTTCGAGATTCTCG
>JAZUGI010000026.1:0-38275 GCA_045641125.1 Akkermansia sp. | reverse complement strand
CGTGGGGCGAATTTTTGGGAGCACCCCCCGTTCGGCGGGGTGCAAAGCCAGCGCGCGCTTTGCGCGCGGATTCATCACCACCCTGCATTCGCAGGGTGACGCTCCCGCGCCCACAAGACTGCAACAACACTGAGCCGTGCTATATGAATGGCAGCTTCATACTCGCGCTCGCGCATGCCCCGCAGGGCGGGCCCTTACGTTGGAACGCGCCCGAAGGGCGCGCTATATTCGCACCCCGCCGAACGGGGGGTGCTACCAAAAATTCGCCCCACGTGTCAACGTGGGGGTAACCAACGGTGGCTCGTCTCGGCACGGGAACCCCGCCTCGTCCTGCCATAGCGGGACGTATGGCGGGGCGGCTCCGCTATCCCGTTGCACGTCTCCGGCCGCTTTTACTGATAAAATACCAAGTGGGGGGCTTCAACTTTGGGCAATTTCCCTAACGATTGCCCATCAATTCCTTGAAAAACAAGAATCCATTTATTGGGACACATGTGGCATCCGCTGCCGAATCTGTCCCTGGAGAGAGGCCGCCCACCCGCCCCGGCGGGTGGGCGGCGCCGCACCTTTTACCCGGTTATCTTTGCAAAAACTGCACAAGTGCGGCAATTTGTCTTTGCTTTAGGTGCACTTGGCGGGTGATTTATCTTTGCATTAGGACGGATTGTTCTTGCAAGCGACTCAAAATGAAGGAAAAAGATTGGCGGGATGGCGGAACGTAATCTGAAAGCGTGCAGCGAGTGGATATTCCCGCCACCAAGGACACGGAAGCGGGCTCCTACACCCTGCTGGATATCCCGCTGCACGCGGTGTGCCGCGTGGTATCGGAGTGCGCCGGGCTGTGCGGCCGGAACGCCCCTGTTTAGGGCTTGCTGGCCCCGTGCATTCGGCTGGATTCCATGTGGGTGTATGACGTACGCGCGCGAGAGGGGGCTGGATTTCTGCTGGAAATGCGCAAGGGATTGTGATAACATTGCCACGCAATGTTATCAGATAGAACCAAGGCGGGAATCGAGCGGGCACCGCACCGCAGCCTGATGAGGGCGACGGGCATGACGGATGAAGACATCCGCAAGCCCTTTATCGCCATCTGCAATTCTTTCAACGAAGTCATCCCCGGGCACGTGCACCTCAACAAGGTGGCGGAGCTCATCAAAGAGGAAGTCCGCCAAGCCGGCGGCACGCCCATCGAGTTCAACCTCATCGGCGTGTGCGACGGCATCGCCATGGCGCACCAGGGCATGAAATACTCCCTGGCCAGCCGTGAACTGATAGCCGACAGCGTGGAGACAATGCTCTCCGCCCATGCGTTCGACGCCTGCATCTGCATCCCGAACTGCGACAAGATTGTGCCGGGCATGGTGATGGGCGCGCTGCGCTGCAACATACCCACCATCTTCTGCAGCGGCGGCCCCATGGCCGTGGGCAAGGGCAAAAACGGGGAGGACCTGGACCTCAACAGCGTGTTCGAGGCCGTGGCCGCCTGCACCGCCGGCAAGATATCCGAGGAAGAGCTGCACTATGTGGAATGCCACGCGTGCCCCGGTGCCGGCTCCTGCTCCGGCCTGTTCACAGCCAACTCCATGAACTGCCTGTGCGAGGTGCTGGGCCTGGCGCTGCCCGGCAACGGCACCCTGCTTGCACTCTCCGACGAGCGCAAGGAAATGTGGCGCGCCGCCGCGCGCCGCGCGGTGGAGATGGCTCGCGAAGGCGCCCCCCTGCCCCGTGACCTGGTGACGGAAAAATCCATCGACAACGTGTTTGCGTGCGACATGGCCATGGGCGGCTCCTCCAACACCGTGCTGCACACGCTCGCATTCGCTGCAGAGGCCGGGCTGGACTACGACCTGCACCGCATCGACGAGATTTCCCGCCGCACCCCGAACATCTGCAAGATTGCCCCCAGCTCCCGCTACCACATGCACGACCTGCTGCGCGCGGGCGGCATCATGACCCTGCTGGCGGAAGTGAACGCCGTTTCCGGCGTGCTGCACACGGATGTTCCCACGGTGAGCGGCAAGACCCTCGGCCAGATGATGGAGGGCCTGCACACGCAGGACCCCGCCGTGATCCGCACCGTGGACAACGCCTACTCGCCGGACGGCGGCTTGGCCGTGCTCTTCGGCAACCTGGCGGAACAGGGCTGCATCGTCAAGAAGGCCGGCGTGCTGCCGGAAATGCTCGCGCACCGCGGGCCCGCCGTTATCTTCGAGAGTCAGGAGGACGCCTGCGCCGGTATCTTGGCGGACCGGGTAAAACCCGGTGATGTGGTGATTATCCGCAACGAGGGCCCCAAGGGCGGCCCCGGCATGCAGGAGATGCTCGCCCCCACCAGCTACATCATGGGCAAGGGGCTCGGCAACTCCGTGGCACTCATCACGGACGGACGCTTCTCCGGCGCCACCCACGGCGCCTGCATCGGCCACGTCTCCCCGGAAGCGGCGGAGGGCGGCCTCATCGGCCTGCTGAAGGATGGCGACATCATCAGCATCGACATTCCGAACCGCACGGTTACGGCCGAGCTGAGCAATGAGGAAATCGCCGCCCGCCGCTCGGTGTGGCAGCCCACCATGCAGGAAATCCCCGGCAAGTGGCTCAAGCGCTACCGCAAGCTCGCCACCAACGCCAGCCGCGGCGCCGTCCTTCAATAAACCATCTCACAACACAATACTATGAGCGATACCAATACCAAGCAAGGGAATCCCATAACACGCTACTTCTCGGAGTTCGGCGTGCTCAAGGAATGCGGCAAGAACTTCTGGCTGACCAACTTCATCCAGTTTTTCGATGGCCTGGCGTACTTCACCCTCATCATCGTCTTCGCCCTCTTCCTGAAGAAATACTGCGGCTTCCGCGATGCGGACGCACCGTTCTGGGTGGGCATGTACACGCTGTTCCTCTCCATGTTCGTGTTCGCCGTGGGCACCATCTGTGACATCATCGGCCTGAAACGCACATACGCCATCGGCTTTGCCCTGCTTATCACGGGCCGCGTCATCCTGGGCCTGGGCTCGGATTTCGGCATGCACGTGCTGGGGCTCTCGCAGGACAGCTCCCGCTACATCGTCATGGGCGGTATCGGCATCATGTCCTTCGGCTCGGCCTTCATGAGCCCGTGCATCACCACTTCCATCCGCCGCTTCACCACCAAGCGCGCCAGACCCACCGGCTTCAACTTCTACTACCTCTTCATGAACATCGGCGCCCTGCTGGCAGGCTTCGCCATTGTGGACCCGCTGCTGGCGTGGCAGGGTGATGTGGACGGCCTGCAGTGGGTGGTGAACCTGGGTACCTGCAGCAGCGCAATCGCCTTCATCTTCACCCGCTTCATCAATGAGGACTTCTTTGCGGAGCCGGATGAAAAGGTCTCCCGCCACGAGACCTCCAACCGCCGGCCCCTCAAGCTCATCTGCGAGGTGGCCAAGGAGCGCACCTTCCAGAAGCTCATCGTGTTCCTGCTGCTCACGCTGGGCGTGCGCCTGGTGTTCACGCTGCAGTTCCTGGTGATGCCGCAGTACTACACCCGCACCATTGGCGACGACTTCCAGCTGGGCTTCATGAACTCGCTCAACCCCTTCGTCATCATCACGGGCCTGATTGTCATCATCCCCATCATCAACAAGTTCTCCACGGTGAAGCTGATGATATCCGGCATGTCCATCTCCGCACTCTCACTGGTGCTCATGGCCGTGCCGCCGCAGTGCTACTTCATTGTGCCCGGCATCACCACCATCAGCCAGGCCTACTACGTGGCCATCTTCCTGCAGATCCTGGTGTTCGCCTTCGGTGAGCTGCTCTTCAGCCCGCGCTTCTCCGAGTACGTGGCCCGCGTGGCCCCCAAGGACAAGGTGGCCTCCTACATGTCGCTCTCCGCACTGCCCATGTTCATCGCCAAGCCCATCAACGGCGTGGTGGGCGGCCTGCTCGTGGCCTACCTCTGCTATGACGGCATTGCCGCCAAGATGGACACCATGCACATCGACTTCTGGCACTCCCCGGAGTTCATGTGGACCATTTACCTGATTATGGCGGTCATCTCCCCGCTCGCCATCATCCTCACCAAGGACATGTTCGTCACCGAAGACCCGGAGGCGGATGCCAAGGCGGTCTCCGATGAGGAGGAGCGCGAACAGGCCGCAGAGGCAGAAGCCGTGGAGGCTTCCCTGGAAAACGAATAACCCCAACCCACTTTCATACCATGTCTGACACCGAAAACAAGACCACGGAGGCAACCCCTGAACAGCAGACGGATTGGGGCGCCATCATCAAGGATATGCTCATCCTGATTGCCATTACAGGCACCATCGGCGGCCTCTGCAATCTCGCCATGATGCCCTTTGAAGCCAAGACCCCCACGGACTCCCTCATCTCCCTCATCGGCAAGGGCGGCCAGTCCAACAAGGATTTCAAGGCGTTCTACAAGGAACTCCAGCAAGGCACCGAGAATGCCGCCAAGGAAAACAAGGTCTTCATCAACATCCCGGACCAGACCGGCCGCACCCCGCTCATGTGGGCCGCCTACGCCAACTTCAACGCTCCCAACAAGGCCCTCAAGAAGGACGTGGGGGAGCGCGTTCCCTATGTGGAAGCCCTGCTGAAGGTGGAGGGCATTGACGTGCAGGCCAAGGACAACGACGGCTTCACGGCGCTGCACTGGGCAGCGTGGAGCGGCATGCCCGCCACCTCCTACCTGCTCATCAAGGCCGGGCTGAATGTCAACCAGCCGGAGAACAACGGCTACACCCCGCTCATGCTGGCGGCCCTGCGCGGCAACGCGGAGGTGGTGCGCCTGCTCCTGCAGATGGGCGCGGATGCCAGCATCAAGAACGCAGAGGGCCTGACCGCGGAGCAGTTGGTGACAAACTCCGAGTCAGCCTACAAGAAGCGCGATGATTGGAAGTACAGCCTCATTTTCTCGGAGGCGCGCGAGCTGTTCTACAACGAGGCCCTGGCCTACCTGAAAAACCCGCCCGCCATGGAAGACCCCGGCAAGGAGGCCGTGATTGACCGCGTGGCCAAGCGCATGAAGCGCCTTGCCATGCTCAACTACAAGCCCCAAATGCAGGCCCTGGTGGAATCCGCCGATGAGGACGAAGCCTGGGAGGAGCTCGCCGAGATGGTGAGCGAAATGGCAGCCGAGCACAAGGTGAAGTTCCTTGAAGGCCAGGTTCAGGGCGCTGAAAATGCACTCCAGAAGCTTCAGGGCAAGTTGAAGGAGCTCACGGAGCAGCAGGCCAAGACCCCGTCCATGAACGAGGAGGACCAGAAGGCCCGCCAGGAGAAGATGGATGAGGCGGAAACCGATGTCAAGGACGCTGAAATCACTCTCCAAAAGGCCCGGAAGAAACTGGAAGACGCCAAGGCCGCCAAGTAAAACGCGCCCCGCGCCATGAAAACCGCCGCGTCATGCCTGGTGTTTGCCGCACTGCTCACGCTGGCCTCCTGTGACAGGGAGGCCGCGGCCGAGCGCGTGCCGCAGACCGCACAGGAGATGTACGCGCGGGCGCAGGAGCTCATCCGCCCCAACGTGGAGCATGCGGAAAGCGATTTCAAAGGCGCGCTCGAATGGTTGCAGAAGGCGGCGGATGCAGGCTACCTGCAGGCACAGACCGACTTGGCCGCCCTCTATCTGGAAGGCGGCAAGGGCATTGAGAAGAACGCGGGGCTCGCCCACGAATGGTTCTCCAAGGCCGCCGCGCAGGGCAGCAAGGAGGCGTGCGACTTCCTGGGCATCCTGGAGTACGAGGGCCGCGGCGTGGCAAAGGACGTGCAGGCCGCCATGGCCCATTGGCGCACGGCGGCGGATGCCGGAATAGCGGATGCCCAGTTCCGCCTGGGCATGGTGCTAGCCCAAAAGGCGGAAAGCATGCACGAGGCCGTGGACTGGCTGGTGAAAGCCGCCCGCCCCGGCGACAAGACGGGTGAGCCCGCCGCCGCCACCGCCCTGGGCAACATCTACGCCAAGGGCACCAACGGCGTGGAGAAAGACCTTCAGAAATCCGCGGAGTGGTACCAGGCCGCCGCAGCCGCGGGTGAACCCCGCGCCCAGATGGTGTATGCGGTCATGCTGCTCACCGGGGAACCCGTTCCCAAGGACGAGGAGCGCGGCATGGCCATGCTCCGCCTTTCCGCCGGGCAGGACAACCCGCAGGCCATCGCCCTGCTTATCCGCATCCTGAAAAACTCACCGGATGCCGCCCAAAACCAGGCGGAGGCGGCTGCTTGGCAGGAGCGCCTGGAGAAATTGTCCGCCGGCAAAGAGGAGAAGTGACTAGCGCCGCTTCCACACCCGCATCAGGCCGTCTTTGAGGAGAAGGGCGGCAATAGGAGCCAGAACGTAGGACAAAAGGCGCGCCGTGGGGCTTTCCCAGGTGATGGGGTGGATGTGGAATTCCGGGGAGTAGTCCCAGAGAACGGCCTGCATGAAAGCGTGGAAACAGAACAGGAAAAGCGTGTTCGCACCGAGGTAGGCGAGCACCTTGCCGATGATGCCCGCCCTGCCGAGGAGCATACTGAAGCGCATCACGCAGCCGGACATGCAGACGGCGGCGATAATGTTGACGAGCGGGTTGGAGTAGCTGCAAATCGAGAGGCCCATGCTGCCGACCGCGGCAACCGATATCGCCCATACCGCAAGCGCCGCCGCCATGCTCCAGAGGGAGAGGAAGACCCGGGAGCGGATGAACCCGCATACCCCGGCCGCGTACCCTATGTAGGCGAACAGGCTGGCGTTCAAACCCGCCTGGATGCTCAGCGGCAGCATCGCCCACTTTACTGAAATGCAGGCGAGCGTGGAAACCACCAGCACCACAAGGAACGGATATTCGAATCTCTGGCAGAATTTCACCGTGAGCAGCGCAAGCAGCAGGGCGGGGAGAAACCATATCACACCCGCAGACTCGATGTGCGTCCCGGTGAACGGCAACGTGCAGTCCCACCCCAGGCCGTACAAATTCGCCAGCGCGCGTTCCCACAGAACGGCCGGGGCCGACATCCCGCAATCCGTCAATCCCGCATACAGCACCATGCCCGCCGTACCGGCCAATGCAGTCAGCAGGTAGGGAAGAGCCAGGCGTTTCGTGCGCCGCGCGGCGTACTGCGCAAAGCTTTCCCGGGACGACAGGAAATAGCCGCTGATGAGGAAGAACAACGGCATGTGAAAACTGTAGATGGCACCGCCATAGGGAATTCCCGCATGGCCAAGGAACACCAGGAGAATGCCGATGCCCTTGGCGATATCGAAACAGGGGATTCTAGAGCCTCCTTGCATCATGGTCTCCTTTTTCCTCCCGTCACGGCAATCCACTGTTCTCCGGGCTTGGTGTGGGTGGCAACAGGGGTGAAGCCGGCCTGCCGGAAGAGGGCCAGGAACTGCTCTTGCGTGGGGTTGAAAAGGTTGTAGGTGCGCACATTCTCGCGGTCGGACTCCGGCAGGGCCCCGTTCTCGTGGATTTCCGCAATGAGCAGGAAGGTGCCGCCGGGTTTGAGCACGCGGTGAACCTCCCGCAGGTTGGCCGCCTGATCCGGCCAGAAGTAGAAGCTCTCCACCGTGGTGATGATGTCGAAGCTCTCATCCGCAAAGGGCATGGCCTCCACGGAAGCCTGCAGCACCTTCATGCGGCCGCTTTCCACATCCGCACGGTTGAAATCGGTGGAGCATGCCACGGACACCTCGGAGTAGTCGATTCCGGTGATGACACCGCGCGGCGCGCGCGCCGCCAGACGGTGCAGCGTGGCCCCGCCGCCGCAGCCGATATCCAGCACAGCGGCATCCTCCGGCACGGAGATGTGGGAAAGCCCCCACTCCGTCACGGGGCCGTGGCTGGCGTTCATGCGCGCCAGCATCTCCACCCCGGCATCTCCCACCGGCTTGCCGGGGTTGCCCATCCGCGTCACGCTCTGTTGTCCGTTCTGCTCTGCCATGCCCCCAGAATACACCAGCCGCCCCACCCTGGCAAGCGTTTGGATGCCGCGACCGCGTATTTTATGCCGCATACGGAAATACCCATTGGAACACACGCGCAATCTGCCGAAACAACCAAACTGTGCTTGCCTTTTCGCGTTTTTTTCCTATAATTCCCCAAACGCGTTTTTCTTTATTTTATGAACCTTGCCATTATTGGAACCGGATATGTAGGTCTCACCACTGGAACGTGTTTCGCGGAAGTGGGCCACAATGTCATCTGCGTGGACAACAACCAGCAGAAGGTGGAATGCCTCCGCCAAGGCAAGATGCCCATCTACGAGCCGGACCTGGAGGACATGATTGTCTCCAACGTCTCCGCCGGGCGCCTCTCCTTCACCACGGACCTGAACGAGGCCGTGGCCAAGAGCGATATCATCTTCATCGCCGTACCCACGCCCCCGCACGAGGACGGCTCCGTGGACCTCTCCTTCATTGAGGCCGTCTCCCATGAAATCGCGGATGCCCTGCGCCCGGAATACGGCCACCGTATCGTGGTGGACAAGTCCACCGTGCCCGTGAGCACCGGCCAGAAAGTGTACGAGGTCATCTCCCGCTACGCCGGCAGGGATGTGGATGTGGACGTGGTGTCCAACCCGGAATTCCTGCGCGAGGGCAGCGCCGTGCAGGACCTCATGAACCCGGATCGCGTGGTTATCGGCACGGATTCCCAGCGCGCCATGGACATGATGAAGCGCGTGTACCAGCCGTTCAACGCCCCCATTGTGGAGGTGGACCTGGCCTCTGCGGAGCTCATCAAGCACGCCGCCAACTCCTTCCTCGCCCTCAAGATATCCTACATCAACGCCGTCTCCCAGGTGTGCGAGAAATCCGGGGCGGACGTGGAGCTGGTGGCCATGGGCATCGGCATGGACAAGCGCATCTCCCGCCACTTCCTCAACGCGGGGCTCGGCTACGGCGGCTCCTGCTTCCCCAAGGATGTGAAGGGCTTCATCAACATCTCCCACCAGCTGGGGGCCCCCCTCCACCTGCTGGAGGAGGTGGAGCGCATCAACGCCCGCCAGCTGGACCACTTCCTGGACCGCATCCGCGAGAAGCTCTGGGTGCTGCGCAACAAGCGCGTGGCCGTGTGGGGCATTGCCTTCAAGCAGAACACGGATGACGTGCGCGAATCCGTGGCCGTGAAGCTCATCCGCCGCCTCTGCGAGGAAGGCGCCCTGGTGAGCGCCTACGACCCCAAGGCCATGGAGACCGGCGCCCGTGCGCTGGAGGGCTGCAAGGTGAACTACTGCGATGACATGTACGAGTGCGTGAAGGACGCAGAGGTACTGGTGGTGGCCACGGAATGGAAACAGTTCGCCAATGCCAACCTGCAGCGCGTGCGCGAGCTCATGAAGCTGCCCATCATCTTTGACGGACGCAACGTGATTCACGGCGAGAACGCCGTGCACGCCGGATTCGAGTACCACTCCGTGGGCCGCAAGAGCCTGTACCCGCAAAATCCCGCCTGAACGGCAGGATTCTGCGGGATTCTGCAGGATTTACAATTGACGATTGACAATTTGTAAAATTCCCGCGCCTGCGGCGCGTTCCAACGGCCCCGCCAATGCGGGGATGCGCTCTCGCGCTGTTTGAGGCATCATTAGAAACACGGAGCGTGATTATACGCGCCAGCGTGCCCCATTCCCGCGCGCGCAGCGCGCCTAGCTTTCCAAATTGTCAATCGTCAATTGTAAATTGTAAATCCCTTCACCGTTTGTGGTGGGGGTGCACGGAGCGGCGCGCATGAAGGCGCTGCTCCATCTTGGGGCGCAGGTGCTCGTCAATCCAGGCGTAGGCGGCGGCCAGGCCGTCTGCCTTGTAGATGCGGCCTATTTGGGCCTCCACACCGGTTGCGTTGCCGGTGAGGCGCAGGAAGTTGTTGCTGGTGACCTCTACAAAGAAATCGCCGTCGATTTCGTTCTTGAAGGAAAGAATCCACTCACGCACATAGAGGGCGAGCACGGCATCCCCCACCCAGGCTTGGGCGCGGGCCACGGGGTCTAAATCCGGTGAGAGCTGCATGGCAAGAAAAAAAGGCCCGGCGGAAAGGAACCGCCGAGCCGGTTGAAAGTGTTGACCGCTTATGCGCGGGGATGGGGTTCGCGCTCTCCGGCGGTGTTGCCGGGAGCAGTGGTGAAGGGGCCGCCGGCGGTGGGGGCCACCTGGGTGAAGGCCATGCCGGCCTGCTCGAACTCCTTGCCCTGCACGGGGAAATCCTTGCGCAGCGGGTGGTAGGGGTACCCCTCCCACATCATGATGCGGCGCAGGTCCGGGTGCCCGGTGAACTCAATGCCCATCAGGTCGTACTGCTCGCGCTCCAGCCAATCGGCAGAGGTCCACACGGGAACCATGCTCGGCACGGCGGGGCTTTCCTCGCCCACGGGGCAGCGCACCAGCATGTTGGCGCCGGTCTCCGCCTGGGTGATGGTGTAGTTCACCTCAAAGCGCGGCTCCTGGCCCATGTTGTCCACGGAGGACACGCACACGAGCATGTCGAACCCGCATGCCTCCTTGGCGTAGGTCATCACGGGCATCAGGTCGTCCGGCTGCACGGTCAGCGTGGTATCGCCGCGGAATTCCTTGCGCCCCACTTGCGGGAAGCGTGCGCAAATCTTGTCGGCCGCAGCCGTCTGAAGTTCGGTAAGGGTGGGTTTTGGCATGGCGTGCAAAAGGGGTTAGTCGAGGATGACATCCGTGGGCACGGAGGCGGCGTTCTGAGCCTCGCGCAGGTCGTGCGTCTTGAAGAATTCCTTGAGCGGGTGGTCCGTGGCCATAATCTTGTCCTGCAGGGTGATGAGCCCCTGCAGCAGGGCCTCCGGGCGTGGCGGGCAGCCGGAGATGTACACGTCCACAGGCACAATCTTGTCCACGCCCTGCAGCACGGAGTAGCTGCGGAACATGCCGCCGGAGCAGGCGCAGGCACCGCAGGCAATGCACCACTTGGGAGCGGGCATCTGGTCCCAGATGCGGCGCACCAGCATGGCCATCTTGTAGGTGATGGTGCCGCAGATGAACATGAAGTCCGCCTGGCGCGGCGCGTAGCGGTTCACTTCGGAACCGAAGCGGGAGATGTCGTAGCGGGAGCAGGAGGCGGCCATGTACTCGATGGCGCAGCAGGATGTACCCATGGGCATGGGCCACAGGGAGTACTTGTGCACCCAGTTGATGGCTGCTTCCACCGTGGTGAAGACGAATCCGCCGTCCGCATCGGGGTCGCACATGTAGTTCTGCTCGATTTCCTTGAGGTTGTCTTGGGACATAACGTGTAAAGGGGGCGCGTGACACCCCTGCGCGGACAACTATACGCTTCCGGCGGCAAAAATCAAGGATAATGTTTGGCCCGCCTCAACTAAATTCAATGTCCGCAGGTGGTATCAGAAGAGGCTCAGGATGGCATCTGCGGCCTTGGCGGGGGCACCGCCGTGGCCTAGGGTGGAGATGGAATCTCGCATATCCTCCAGCACATGCGCACGGTAGGTGGAATCCAGCAGCTTCTCCAGCTCCACCACGCAGTTTTCCGGGGTGAAATCGCCCTGTATCAGCTCCGTGGTGACGGTGCGGTTCGCCAGGATGTTCACCATGCCGATCCACTGGATATCCACCAGCATGCGGCCCAGGAAATAGGTGAGCGGCGCCACCTTGTACACCAGCGCAAAGGGAAGCTCGTGCAGCGCGGCTTCCATGGTGGCCGTGCCGGAGGTCACCAGCGCGGCGTCCGCGCGGTCCATGAGGTCGTGGTACAGGCCGGGGGTGATGTTGACGGCGCTCTGCGGCACGCCTGCGCGGTCTGCCATGCAGCGCATGGTATCGGCGAGCTGCTCGTTGCTGGCGGAGGTCATGAAGCGCCATTCCGGGTGCAGGGTGTGGGCCTCACCCACCACCTTGAGGAAGATGGGGAAATGGCGTTCAATCTCCCTGCGGCGGCTGCCGGGGAAAAGGCCGATGAGGTTCTTCTCCCGCACGTTGGGGTTGCGCTTGGCCAGGATATCCTCCACCAGCGGGTGCCCCACGAACTCCGTGCGCAGTCCCGCCGCCTCAAAGAGAGGCTTCTCAAACGGGAAGGTGCAGAGCATCAAATCCAGCGTGCGCGCCAGCTTGGGGATGCGCCCGCGGTGCCACGCCCACACCATGGGCGCAATAAAGTACGCAATCTTCGTGTTCGGGGAAACCTTGCGCACCCGCTCCGCCAGGCGCTGGTTGAAACCGGGGTAGTCGATGAGCAGCAGGCAATCCGGCTGAGCCTCTGCAATGCGCTGCGTCATCTCCTTCAAACGCCGCGCAAAGAAGCGGATATGGCGCATGACATCCACAAAGCCGATGACTCCGGCGGCATCCGCCCAGTCCTCGATTTCCGGCACCAGCTCATGCATCTGCCGCCCGCCCAGCCCCTGGATTTCCAGCTCCGGGCAGCGGGCCAGCAGCTCCCGCACAAGCAGGGCACCCTGCTTGTCGCCGCTCTTCTCTCCTGCCACCACAAAGAACTTCATGCCCCCCTTGTACCACAGCGCACCCCATTCATCAAGCCAAACCGCGCGTGAAGATTTGCCCTTTACATGCGCGCGCGGGCGGTGTATCCTTTTGCGCGAACTTTTTCACGTTATTCCGACAGTTATGATGACCGCCGCGCAAATCCGCCAGAGTTTCCTTGATTTCTTCAAAGAGAAGCAGCACACCATCGTGCCTTCCGCCTCCCTGATGCCGCAGAGCCCGGGCCTGTTGTTCACAAACGCCGGCATGAACCAGTTTGTGCCGTACTTCCTGGGCGTGATGGACGCGCCCTACAAGCCCGGCCGCGCATCCGACACGCAGAAGTGCATCCGCGCCGGCGGCAAGCACAACGACCTGGAGGATGTGGGTCAGGATTCCTACCACCACACCTTCTTCGAGATGCTGGGCAACTGGTCCTTCGGCGACTACTTCAAGAAGGAGGCCATCGCCTGGGCCTGGGAGCTCATCGTGGAGCGCTGGGGCTTCCCCGTGGAGCGCCTGTACGCCACCGTGTACTGCCCGGACAAGGCCGCCGGCAACCCCGGCGAATTCGACCAGGAGGCCTACGATGCCTGGGCCGCCCTCTTCGAGAGCAAGGGCATGGACCCCAAGGTGCACGTGGTGAACGGCAACATGCACGACAATTTCTGGATGATGGGCGAGACCGGCCCCTGCGGCCCCTGCTCCGAGCTGCATGTGGACCTGACGCCGGAAGGCGACACCCAGGGCAAGCTGGTGAACATGGACAGCGACAAGTGCATTGAAATCTGGAACCTGGTGTTCATGCAGTACAATGCGGAGACGGACGGCACCTTCCGCCCGCTGCCCGCCTGCCACGTGGACACCGGCATGGGCTTTGAACGCGCCTGCGCCATGATCCAGTGCACCAACGGCTTCACGGATTTCACCTCCCGCCGCGTCTCCAACTACAGCACGGATGTCTTCCGCCCCATCTTCAACAAGATTGAGGAAATCTCCGGCCGCACGTATGTGGATATCTACCCCGCAGACGCCACCGCCGAGCAGAAGGGCATCCTCAAGGAGAGCATCGCCTTCCGCGTGATTGCAGACCACATCCGCACGCTGTCCTTCTCCATTGCAGACGGCATCCTGCCCGGCAACGGCGGCCGCAACTATGTGCTGCGCCGCATCCTGCGCCGCGCCGTGCGCTACGGCCGCACCCTGGGGCTGGAGAAGCCCTTCCTTTCCGACATTGTGGACACCCTGGTGGCGGAGATGGGCGGGGTCTTCCCGGAGCTGGAGGCCCGCCGCGACACCATCAAGGAAGTGCTGCTGCGCGAGGAGACCAGCTTCAACGAGACACTCGACCGCGGCCTGGAGCTCTTCGACAAGGAGGTGGCCGCCTCCGGAAAGGTTTCCGGTGATTTCGCCTTCAAGCTGTACGATACCTACGGCTTCCCCATCGACCTCACCGCCCTCATGGCTCGCGAGCGCGGGTTGGAAATTGACACCGCCCGCTTCGATGAGCTCATGGAGGAGCAACGCCGCCGCGCCAAGGCCGCCCAGAAGAAACAGGTGGTGCGCGCACTGGACATCAAGACCGATTGCGTCACCGAGTTCGTGGGCTACACAGAAATGACCTGCGAGGCCACGGTCACGGAGGTGCACGAGAACGATGGCGTCCTCTTTGTCATCACGGACAAGACTCCCTTCTACGCCGAGATGGGCGGCCAGGTGAGCGACGGCGGCACGCTGGAGCTCAACGGCAGCCAGGTGGAGGTCATAGGCGTGCAGCAAATCGGCAAGGCCCGCGCGCACCTCATTTCCGCTGCGGACGGTATCACGCCCGCCGTGGGCGACAAGGTGGCGCTCACGCTTGATGACTACCGCCGCCACGCGCTGCAGGCGCACCACTCCGCCACGCACCTGTTGCACAAGGCCCTGCGCGAGCTGGTGAGCGCGGACATCGCCCAGCAGGGCTCCCTGGTGGAGGTGGACCGCCTGCGCTTCGACTTCAACAGCGGAGCCATCTCCAAGGCGGACCTGCGCCGCGTGGAAGAGCGCGTGAACCAGTGGGTGAAGGAAAACCTGCCCGTGGTCTGCAAGGAATACGCCATGGCGGAAATCAAGCAGCACAAGGAGGTCTGCCAGTTCTTCGGCGACAAGTACGGCGACGTGGTGCGCCTGGTGCAGATGGGCGGTGAGCCCGGCAAGTTCGATGGCGTGTCCATGGAACTTTGCGGCGGCACGCACGTGACCGAAACCGGCAAGGTCGGCGTATTCAAGATTATGAGCGAAGGTGCCATCGCCAGCGGTGTGCGCCGTATCGAGGCAGCCTGCGGCGCGGCCGCCTATCACTACGCCGCCAACGTGGTCGCCGCGCACAAGCAGGAGACCGCCGACTTCCTCGCCAAGCTCTCCGCCGCCGATGAAAAACTGGCCGCGCTGGGTCAGGAAACGGTTGCCGTTCCCGCCGATGAGAAGCAGGACGAAGCCGTGGCGAAAGCCGATGGCTATGCCGCCCTCACCGCCGCCGTGGATGCCTACCTCGCCTACTGCGAATCCGTGAAGGAAGCGGCGCTGGAAGCCGACAAGCGCATGAAGAAAGCCGCCGCCGCCGCCGCAAGCATGGCGGATGCCATTCTCACCGAGAAGCTGACGGACGGCAACGGCGCGTTCTACGCCGAGGGCGGCAACGAATTGCTTACCGAGCTCTTCAACGGATTGCGCAAGCGCCACTTCCCCGCCGCCGTGTTCATGGTGGTGGGAGACGGCGAGTCCCTGTTGCTCGGCTCCTACTGCGGTGAGCAGGCCCAGGCCGCCGGCCTGAAAGCGGGCGACCTGATGCGCACACTCGCACCCCTGGCCGGCGGCAAGGGCGGCGGCAAGGCCGATATGGCCCGCGGCTCCGGCAAACCGGAAACCGATGTGGACGCGCTTCTCGCCAAGGCCATGGAAGCGCTCAACATGTAAGCAGAAAACAAACCTCACCCCCAAACAACATCATGTCACCGAATCCTCCCGTATACCCGGATGAACCCAAGATTCCCGTGCTGCCCAACATGCTGACAGCCGGCAATCTGCTGTGCGGCTTCTTCTCCATCCTCACCATCTTCAAGGGCATGAAATGCCCGGACGGCACGGAGGAAGCCTTCATGTACTACCAGCAGGCCACGTACTTCATCTTCGCCGCCTGCATCTTCGACCTGCTCGACGGCCGCGTGGCGCGCATGTGCAAGTGCGACGGCCCCTTCGGGCGCGAGTTTGATTCGATAGCGGACGTGGTGTCCTTCGGCATAGCCCCGGCCATGCTGCTGGCGCGCGCGGTGCTGTTCAACCTGCCTGTCCCGCACCTGGGAGACGCCATAGCGGTGTTGTACCTGCTGTGCGCCGCGCTGCGCCTGGCACGCTTCAACTGCATGGCCGCCGCGCCCAAGAAGCCCAACCAGAGCATGGATTTCGTGGGCCTGCCCGTTCCCATGGCCGCCGGCGCCGTGGTGAGCACCATGTATCTGGTGATTGATATCACCACCAACCGCAACCTGGAGATTCACCTGGGCTGGCAAATCACCATGGCTGTCATCATGGCCGTGGTGGCCCTGCTGATGATGAGCCGCGTGATCTACCCCAGCTTCAAGCATGTGAACTTTGAAAAACGCGGCACCATCACCGCCATGCTGCTGGCCGTGGCTGCCGTGTGCGCGTTTGTCCTGCTGCCGTGGATTGCCCCGGCCATCATCTTCCTGTGCTACCTGCTGTACGGGCTGGTAGTGCGCCCCTTCCTCACCCGCCGCATGCGCCGCACTCTGGAGGCGGAAGAGGACGACGACGAGGAGGAAACCACAACCACTGAACAACACTGAATCAACCTTAAAACACCAAGATTATGAAACAATCCACCATTTGCGTGCAAAGCGGTTGGCAGCCCAAGAAGGGTGAGCCTCGCGTGCTGCCTATCTACCAGTCCACCACGTTCCGCTACGAGACCAGCGACCAAATGGCGCGCCTCTTCGACCTCAAGGAATCCGGCTTCTTCTACACCCGCCTGCAGAACCCCACCAACGAGTGCGTGGCCAAGAAGATTGCCGAGCTTGAAGGCGGCGTGGCCTGCATCCTCACCTCGTCCGGCCAGTCCGCGCTGTTCTACGCCGTGTTCAACATCTGCGAGGCCGGCGGTCACATTGTCTGCTGCTCCGCCATCTACGGCGGCACCTACAACCTCTTCGCCGTAACCTTGAAGAAGCTCGGCATCGATGTTACCTTCGTGGACCAGAACGCCTCCTCCGAGGAAATCCAGAAGGCCTTCCGCCCGAACACCAAGTGCCTTTTCGGCGAGACCATCTCCAACCCCTCACTCCAGGTGCTGGATATCGACAAGATGGCCCGCCTGGCCCACCGCAACGGCGTGCCGCTGATTGTGGACAACACCTTCGCCACGCCCATCAACTGCCGCCCCATTGAGCACGGTGCGGATATCGTGGTGCACTCCACCTCCAAGTACATGGACGGCCACGCCCAGCAGGTGGGCGGCGCCATTGTCGACAGCGGCAAGTTCGACTGGAAGCGGGTCTCCACCAAATTCCCCGGGCTCACCCAGCCGGATGATTCCTACCACGGTCTCGTGTACACGGATGCCTTCGGCGAAGGCGCGTATATCACCAAGTGCACCGTGCAGCTCATGCGTGATCTGGGTGCCATTCCCTCCCCCTTCAACGCGTACCTGCTCAACCTGGGGCTGGAGACGCTGCACCTGCGCGTGCCCCGCCACTGCGAGAACGCCCAGAAGGTGGCGGAATTCCTGGAGAAGCAGGACGACGTGGCCTGGATCAACTACTCCGGCCTGCCCTCCAACAAGTACCACGACCTTGCCGTGCGCCAGTTCGATGGCGGCCGCTCCTGCGGCGTGGTCACCTTCGGTATCAAGGGCGGACGCGAGCGCTCCATCAAGTTCATCGACAGCCTCAAGCTGACGGCCATTGTCACCCATGTGGCGGATGCCCGCACCAGTGTGCTCCATCCCGCCAGCCACACCCACCGCCAACTGACGGATGAGCAGCTCATCACCGCCGGCGTGCAGCCGGACCTCATCCGCTTGTCCGTGGGTATCGAGGACGCGGAGGACATCATCGCGGACCTGCAGCAGGCGCTGGATGCCATCCGCGGCTGCTAAGCCCCCAACTGATTCCCCGTTTACAGAACCGCCCGGCTTCCTTGGCGAGGCCGGGCGGCTTTGCGTTTCCTGAGAGAAACTCAATCCATCAGGTTTTCCCGCACACAGTCGCGGGGCGTTTCTCCATCATCGTTCTTGATATTCCAGTCGGCCCCGCAATCCATGAGCGCGCCGAAGAAGCTGAACTCCACAATGCCCTCTGCATATTTCCCGGCCGCCATGTGCAGGGGAGTGCTGCCGCGCAGCACGTTGATGTTGGGATCCGCGCCCAGCTCCACCAGCAGCTCGATGAGCTCGCAGGCCGCCTTGGTCTTCTCACGGTCGGGGAAACCGCCGCCGAGGTGCCAGATAACCTCTGCCAGCGGCGGCAGGGAGATGCGGCTCTCGTACATCTTGTATTCCACGCGCCGGTTCGGTGAGGTTCCGCCCTGGATAATCCGTCTCACGGCCTCCTTGTCGCATTTCGAGATGGCTTGCGTCAGCGCATCGTGGGAGACAACGCCCGCCCCCGCGCCGTCCCGGTAGTTGAATACCAGGCGCACATCACCAAGCAGCTTTCCATCCACCTCAAAGAGGAAATCATCAATCACAATCAGCACGGAGGAAGGCAGATCCACGCCCCTTGCCTTCAACTGCGCGCGCACAAAGGCATCATACGCCTGGCGGGCCTTGGGAGCTTCCCCTGCGTGCATCCTTTCCTGGGGGGCGTACCATCTGCTCGCCTTGAAGAATTTGCGGAATTCCTCTCCCCAGCGCGGTACCTCATGCAGCCTGTAGCCCAGCTGGAAGAAGCTGCCGCCTTCCTTGCGCCGGCAGTGTTCAATGGCGGCGCAGAGGGAATCCACGGCATCCTCCGCCGATACATCTGCATTGAAATGGATGCTGTAGGACAAGTGGGACCGCCAACTTTTCACCGCCATGGTGGCCTTCCCGATGGTCGGCAGTTCCGCCGGCACCCGCTGCGGCTCACCGGCAGCAAGGGAGCTGCATGGCAGATACGCCACTGCGGCCACGGCCGCCATACATACCGCCGTAAACCGGCGGCCGCGCCAATGCTTCGTTGTCTTTGTGTGATTCCCTTTCATGGTGTTCTTCTATGGCAATGACACGCCGTGTTCCCGCGTTATTGCTCAGAGCTTGGAGCGAAGAGGTCGAAAAGCCTGGTGTTGATGAAGTAGACGTTGCGCCAAAGCCTGGCCTTTTGTGTAAGCCCCAATTCAACGAGTTTCTCGAGGTACTTGGTGGCGGTTTGGCGGGTCACGCCCAGTGTTTTTTCCAAGTGTTCCGCCCTGGTGTAGGGGGAATGGAAAAGGCAGTTGAGCAAATCATGGCTGTACATCTTGGGGCATTGTTCCCGCATAATGTTCTTGTATTCCGCCATGAGAGCGGAAATGCCGTTCACCAGACCGATGGTTTCCGCTGCGGTCACTTCGATTCCTTTCAGAATGTAGAGCACCCATTGTTCCCAGGCTGCAATGTCCGAATTGTCGCGTATGCCCTGCAAGAGCCGGTAGTAGTCCGCCTTGGTGTCCGTGATATAGCGGCTCAGGTACAGAATAGGCAAATCCAGCAGCTCGTTGATGACGAGATACAGGACGGAGATGATGCGCCCCGTGCGCCCGTTTCCATCGTAGAACGGGTGGATGCTTTCGAATTGGTGGTGGATGACGGCAAGCTTGATGAGCGGGTCAATATCTTGCATGGAGGGCGTGTTGATGTATTCCTCCAGATTTTTCATCAGGCGCAGGATGTCATCGTGATTCTGAGGGGGCATGTAAACCACCTCTTGCTTGGCGTTTTTGAGAACCGTCCCCGGCAGGGCGCGGAATCCCTCGCGGCTGTCCACCAGCACCCCTTGGATATCGATAATCATGTTGTTGGTGAGCAGCTTGTGCGGGCGCACGGCTTCAAAGCCCCTGCGGATGGCTTCCCGGTAGCGCATGACCTCCTTGGTGGCGGGACTGCATTCCATATCCTTGAATTCCATATTGGCGCGGTACAGATCGTCCTGCGTGGTGACGATGTTTTCGATGGACGAGCTTTCCCTGGCCTCCTGCAGGGTGAGGGTCTGGATGAGTATCTCCTCGTTGGGGATGGTGCGGGCAAGCCCCTTCAGCTCCGCCAGCTTCTTGTTGGCAGAGTTGAGCTGCTTCAGCACAGCCTTGGTTTCAATGTCGAAAGGCAGTGGCAGTGGCTGTATTAGCGCTCCTGTTGCGGTTTGCATGGCTTCATGCTAAACTCAGTGTTTTCCTCTGTCAAGCATGATATGACTTCTCATGTTAAAAAAATCAGAAAATTTTAACACGAGAAGGGCCTCATGTTAAAATTTTCGACTTTCTTTTACATGTTCATTCGTATAAATCATGTGAAACCATGCCGTATTATGAAAATCCACCATTTTTGTGTAAGGCCGGGGGGGATCATTTGCTATGGATGACGGCGTTGGGAGAGAGGCCGTGGGTTTGGGGCTCGTACATGAGCTGGGCTTGGGCGGGAGGCGCGGTGGAGATACCCGCGCGCTTCACGCGGGCGTAGTAGCGCATGTTGAGCAGATCCCGCCCGCCCCATTTGGTGCAGAAGCCGCGCACGCGGTCCGCCAGGTACTCCTTGTGGTCGAACCACGGGCTCCAGGAGCAGGGCTCCAGTCCGGCGCACTGGCTCTTGATGGCGGGGTTGATGGCCTCCATGCAGGAGGGCAGGTAGTCCTCCAGCACAAAGTACTCCAGCTCCTCGGCGACCTTGGCGCAGGTGAGCGTCACGCGCACCACGTCGCCCACATTGAAGTCCCTTGCGGGGCGCCACACGCCGTCTGCGTCCCTCTTCTCATACAGGCGGGTGATTTGCAGCCCCTTCTCCGTGACGCCGGGGTATTCTGTGCGGTTGGGCTGGGCCTTGGCGCGCACCACGGCGTAGGCGGTGCCGCGTGTGCGGGAGTAGGCGGCGGGGCAGTTGCCGAGCGTGTCGCCCCTCTTGGCGAGCGGGATGGTGGTGATACCGTTGCCGAGGGTCAGCTTGGAACCGTCCGCCGCAGTCACGGTTGCGCCCTGTTTGGCCTTCGGCTCGCGGCGCAGGTACTCGTGGAGGGCGATAAAGGTCCACGCGCTCTGCCAGGTGGTGGCGTGGCGGTAGTCGTGCCCGCGTGAGCGCAGCCAGGCAATGAATGCCTTATGGCGCTTGGCGGGTTCCTTCTCCATGTCGAAGATGAAGCGCAGGTCCGCCAGCACGGAGCGGGAGTACCACGGGCCCATGAACCGGTGTGCCTTTTCCTGCATTTGGGTTTCCTCCCTCACCAGGCGCGCGAGTGTTTGCCGCGCCGTTTGGCGGTCGCCCAGCACGCGCGCCACCTGGAAGCGCGTATCGGGACCCACATTATTATCATCGCGGCGGACGGCTCGCAGGTAATCGCGCAGGGCATCCATCTTGTCCTCAGGAACCTTGTACCCGCATGCGGCTGCCATATCCAGTACGTAGGCCGCGTGCGCGGAGGCCCAGAAATGAGACCCTTTCGAGTCGTCCCAGTAGCCCAGCCCGCCGTCGTCCTTCTGGCGCTTGAGGAGCTTTTCGATGTTCTCCTCCACCAGCTTGCGCGCCTGGTCCGGCGGGGTTTCCGCCATGCGCGGGCAGACGGGTGCCAGGCGGTCGTACAGCAGCCAGGGGAGCAGCCCGGTGGCGGTCTGCTCCGTGCAGCCGTACGGGTAGTCCAGCACAAAGTCCATGCAGCCGGCCAGGAGCAGCAGCGGGTTGGCGGAAAGGTCCACCTCCAGCTCGCCGCGCGTGGACTCCGCCAGCTCCGGCGCCAGCAGGGATGCAGGCTTCAGCACATCCCCGCGCTTCTGCAGCACCAGGTGGTGCGTCTCCTTGAGCAGGGGTGCGGGGAAGCGCACGGGGAAGGCGCCCTGCACGGCGTCCGAACCGTTTTTTGCAATGGCGGTCCAGTTGAGGGTGCAGGTTCCCTCCCGGCGCGCCTCCACCTCGAACTTGAGCGTGCCGGTGGAGTGGGCGGCCAGGCGGATTTCGCGGGTGTCGGCGGTGGCGTCCAGCTTCACCTTCCAAGTGTCCTCCTTGTCCCTGTTGTTGGTGATGGTGAGCGGCAGGAGCAGTTTGTCTCCCGTGCTCATGAAGAAGGGCGTTCCGGGCGTGATCATCACGGGCAGGGTCACCTGCAGGCTGCCCCCCGCGCCGCCGAAGCGGTTGCCGCCCTGGTCCACCGCCACGGCGAACACGCGGTAGGTGGTCAGCGTGTCCGGCAGGGTGCAGGTGGTCTCGAAACGCCCTTGCGCGTCCACGGGCAGGGATGCCTTCCACACCGCCACCGGCACAAAGTTGGTGCGCAGCCGCGGGGTTTGCGTTTCGACCAGGGTTTCACCGTCACCGCCGGCGGTATCGCCGCCGCTGCCGTCATCCTCCAGCACCGCAACCCCGCCGTGAGTCTTGCCCGCCGCCGCCCCCCCACGACCAGCGCCGCCGGCTCCCAATCCATAGCCTACGGAACGACCGATGAATTGCGCGAAGCGCCCGTGCCCACAGCTCAGGCACTCGCCGCGCCACACCCCCGCCATGGGTTCCATGAAGGCCGGGCGGTAAAAACGGTGCCGTATCGTGGCATAGCCTCCGTTTCTGGGGCTGAAGAACATGGACGACGGCTCGTAGCTGAATGCCTGTTCCAAATTCGGCAGGCGGTAGTCCCCGGAGACGGAAAGCATGCCTTCATCCACCGCGTAGAAGGTGACGGCGGAGGTGGCGGGGGAACCGTCCGGCAGGGTGACGCAACCGGCCAGCTTCACCTGCGCGCCGGGGCTGCAGGCTTCCGCGGGCAAATCGAGCTTCACCTCCAACTTGCGCTGCAGGGCGGGGATATCCAACCGGGCCTGGGCCACCAAATAGCGGGAATAGACCCCGCTATCCTCGGCGGCGGGCATGACCACCAGCACGTCCAAGAAACCGGTTTCCTGCGGCGTGAGTTTCAGGTCCACGGGGTGTTCTCCACGCTCCACGGGAATCGTCAGCGCACGGATGTTGCCCTTGCCGCTGCATACAAAGGCGTAGGCGGTTCCGGCAACATCCGAGTTCAGGGTGCAGCTGCGCTTGTCCGGGCTTGCCGTCAGGGTGAACACGGTTTCCTTCCCGCTGCTTCCGTACCACCAGAAGGACTCGCTGTCGGTGAAGGAATGGCCGTCGGGATCCGTTCCGCTGATGAACAGGCGGAGGACATGGAGCGATGCGCCGGGGTGTTCCTTGCGGTAGTCGTCGATATGCTTTTCCAATCCCAAGCCAAATCCGTGTTTCGAGTTGGCGGGCACGGTGATGTCGCCCTCCCACACGGTCACCTCTGCCCGGCGCTCTCCGGTGAAGCCGTTGGGCAGCTCCTTGCGCTCCACCACATCCTTCCCCTTGATCACCAGGTGCAGCTTTTGGTCGCGCGCCAGCACCTCTTGGGATTCGCCGTCCCATTGCGCCGGATGGAGCCGCACGGTGTCGCCCCTGCGCAACACGCGGAAATCCGCGTTGTAGAACTTGGCGAAGCAGTCGAAACGGCGCACTTCCTCGCGGTCGTTGGTGATGGTGCCGTTCTCCAGTCTCAGGTAGTGCGCGTTTCCGGTTTCGCCCTCCTTGGGAGAGAGGGAGATAATGCGCTCATAGCAGCCTTGGGCGTTCAGCCGGGCATCCACGGTCTCTGGGCAATCCGTCTGCACATCCGTGGAAAGCTTGTAGTGGAGCTTGGCGTTGGAGAGGGGCGCGCCGTTCAAATCCACAGCCTTGATGCACAGCTTGGCCCGCGTGGGAGACACGCGCTTCAAGGCGCACGCCGCTTCGAACTTGAACGAGTCCCGCCGGAACACTTCCGCCCGGATGCGGCAGGAGCCCAACTCTTTTCCATCGCTCGACAGGCGGACTCTGTAGGGCCCGGTCACGTCCTCCTCTCCGTCCGGGAGCGTGAAATCGCACGCCACGCAGCCGAATTCGTCCACGGTGAGCGTCTCCTCTTTCCAAATCCGGCCGGAAGGCTTGGTCACGGTGAGGGTGGCCTCGTTCAGCTGGGGGAGGGAGGTGTTGTTGGAGCGTCCGCAGTTGCGGATAACGCCGCGCACATGCACGGTATCGCCGGGGCGGTACAGGTTGTTGTCGCAGAAAACCTCGGCCCGGCAAAGGGAGGTCTCCGTCTCCCTCCCGGCAAGGGGGTCTGCCAGCAAGAGCCCTCGTTCCATCAGCAGGTAATCCCCGCCGCTGCGCACCATCAGCCAATCCGCGCACAACTTCTCCGCCCCGGTTGGAAGCTCCAGCCGCGCCATGCCGTTCTCCACGGGGAACTCCGCGCTTTTATCCCCCGTTTTCCACGCAGCCACGGTGCCCGCGGCCACCGGCCCGCCGGTTTGGCGGTCGCTCACCAGCAGCATGCGCGCCTCCTCCATTCCGGCCAGTTGCAAATCAGACACCTGCACCGCGAACTCCGTGTGCAGGGTTAGGTCCCGCTCGTCCACGCCCACCTGCGCGGCAGCGGCCAGCGCGGCGGGGCCGGGCTTGATTTCCAGGGCCACCACGTAGAGCCCCGGGCGGGTGTTTCCGCCGGTGAGGGCATCCAGGTCCAGCACATGCTCGCCGGTGTCGCAGAGGCCGGTTTCATCTGCGGGAATCTGCAGCGTGCGGAACTTCTGCGCCTTGGCATACGCCTCTTGCAGGCGCTCAGCGTTATGCATGTGGAGCTCGGTGGCCCTTTGCTGCGTCTGTTCCACTTGTGCAAGGTCTACTTCCTTTGCCAGGCCTGCCTGCTTTTGCAGTTCAATGACGGCCAAGCGGTGCTTTTGCATGGCGTCGGCGTTGTTGTTGAGGCACTCTGCCACAGTGTCGGCAACTTGGGGGACGTTTTCCGCATCCCAGCGGTAGGCGGTGGCGGTGAGGCCGCAGTTGTTCACGGAGCGCAGGCGCAGCTTGTGCTCCCCGTTATACGGCAGGCGCACGAAGGTTTCCCGGTAGTCGGTTCCCGTCAGGTCCACGGCGGGCCAGGCGGGGGTGAGGTTGATGCGGTGTGTGTGGTCGCGTGTGACGGGCAACCCCAGCTTGGCGGCAATGCCGGCTTTCACGGTGAGTTCCGCCAGGGCGGGGGCGGGCGCGTTCGCGCGCAGGCGGAATCCCTGCACGGCATCCGGAGCCCGGTAGCTCCAGGTGAATCCCTGAGCGTCAACGGCCGGATTGTCAACGGCCGGATCGTATGAGTGGGGGCCGCCGGTGTAGATAGTGCTTTCCCGCTCGCTCTCCAGGAGCCCATCAAAGGTGAAGGTGTAGGTTCCCTGCGGGGTGGAAACGGTTTTGCCCATGCCATCCCGCGTATTGACGGAGCGGGCTCCGCCAATGCAGATTTCCAGGTCTTGGAAGGCCTTTTCGGCGGTGGCCCGCGTGACATTTGCGGCAAAGGCCACATTGATGGTGTGGGTGGCCGGGTCTCCCTCTTTCTCCGTCTTCTCCAAGAAGGCCGCCACGTCCGTTCGCAGCTCAGCGCACGCAGTGAATTCGTATGAATCAGCGAAATTGCACAGGCCGCTGTCCGGGGCGGGCTTGATTTCCAACCTCCACTTTGAGCCGTCCGGCAGAGGCTCTTCCGGCACCACCAGCACAGATGCGGGCAGCACGCTGTCCGGCCCCGCCTCATGCACCTGCTCCAGTTGGAGACGGGGGCTCCCTGAATGCTTGAGGCGCAGGGGCTGCGCCTTGCCTGGCACCCGTCGCCTGCCGCCCTCGTGCACAAAGGTGTATTCCACCGGGCTCTCTGCGGAAAACTCCAGAGCCTCCTTGGTGGTATCGGCGAACGGCGTGACAATGAGGCCCGGCTGCGGCAGTCCCCATTGGGGTTCTCTAACCAACAAACGCGTATTGGGCGCGTGGAAACGGAACTCCCGCTGCTCCAGCTCCCGGCCGCTGAGGTATGTCACCCCCGGCTTGAACGCCAGGCAGTACTCCGTGGCCACGCTTGCGCCCTTGGCGGGCTGGATGCTCAGACGGTTCTGGTCCACCCACCGCACTTGGGGTCGGTGCTCGGGGTCTCCCGTCACTTCAAAGAGGTCCAGCCCCATATCCTGCGGTGTGCCCTCCTTGGCAAGGGCCACGGTCCGGCTCACCACCGGTTCGTCGAGCCGTATGGTGGTTCCCCAGGCGTCCTCGTGCATGCGCGCAGCCAAGGCGCAGCTGCCCAGCAGCAGGGGGATGAGGGGAAGGTGTTTCAGTCTCATGATAGCGAGCATAGCGGGATTCGGGGGTTCCTTTATGGTCATTATGCAGAAGGGAATCGGCCCACGCAAGCGGAAAACAGCTTGGAACTGTTACAAAAGTGTTACAGGAAGGCGTACCCGGAGACACTCCGGATACGCCTTGAAAAATTCACCTCGTTGGTGTTCCCTGCCGCTAGCCGCGCAGGATGGCGAGCTTTTGCTCGTCCAGCTGCTCCCAGGGCAGGTCTGCCTTGGTGAAGTGGCCGTAGTTGGTGGTTTGGCGGAAGATGGGCTTGCGGAGGCCGAGCACGCGCTCCATATCGGCCGGCTTGAAGGAAAAGGCCTTCTTCACGCGTTCGATGATGGTGGACTCAGCCACCTTGGCGCTGCCGAAGGTGTCCACATCAATCATGATGGAGACGGGAGATGCCTTGCCGATGGCGTATGCCACCTGAAGCTCGCAGCGGTCCGCCAGACCGGCGGCCACGATGTGCTTGGCCACCCAGCGGCACATGTACGCGCCGGAGCGGGCCACCTTGCTGCAATCCTTGCCGGAGAAGGCGCCGCCGCCGTGGCGCCCCATGCCGCCGTAGGTATCCACGATAATCTTGCGGCCGGTGAGGCCGGAATCACCGTGGGGGCCGCCAACGACGAACCTGCCGGTGGGGTTGATGAAGAATTCCGTTTCCGGGGTGACGAGCTCCGCCGGCAGCACACGCAGGATGATTTCCTTGCAGAAAGCGCGCAGGGTGGCGTTGTCCACATCGTCGCTGTGCTGGGTGCTGAGCACCACGTTGAGGATGCGTGCGGGGCGCCCCTGCTCATCGTACTCCACGGCCACCTGGCTCTTGCTGTCCGGGCGCAGCCAGGCGGGGCCGCCCTCGTGGCGCACGCGCGCCAGCTCCATCATGATGCGGTGGGCGAACATGATGGGGGCGGGCATGAGCTCCGGCGTTTCGTTGGCGGCAAAGCCGAACATGATGCCCTGGTCTCCCGCGCCCTGTTCCGCGCCGTCCTTGCCCTCTGCGGCGCGAGCGTCCACGCCCTGGGCGATGTCCGGGCTCTGGGTGGAGAGGTAGTTGGTGATATCCACGGTCTCCGCGTTGAAAAGCTCATCGTCTGCCGGGGTGCGGTAGCCGATGGCGCGGATGGTGTCGCGCACGATTTTCTCGTAGTCGATTTTGGCCTGGGTGGTGATTTCCCCGGCCAGGATGACGTGGCTGTCCTTGACGAGCGTCTCGCAGGCCACGCGGCTGGCGGGATCCTGCTCCAGGCAGGCGTCCAGGATAGAATCGGAGATGAGGTCCGCCACCTTGTCCGGGTGGCCTTCTCCGACGGATTCGGATGTGAAAACGTGCAGGTGTTTCATTTATTCGTAATTGGTGAAGGAGAAATCGGTGAGGCCGCTGGGGAGCTGGTCCTTGGCGCGGCCGAATTCCGCCATGGCGGAGGTGGCGATGACGGCGGCCTTGTTGCTGATGTCCGGGGAGCGGTCCAGCATGCACTGGAACACATCCCACAGCAGGGTCATCTCATTGCGGAACTGGGAGTCCTGGATGAGGTAGTGGCGCATGCCGCGGTTGAAGATGGCGCGCATCTCATCATGCGTAAGGTTGCAGCTCACCTTCTGGTGAAGGGCTGCGGCATCCTGCTTCTGGCACTCCGTGCGGGCGATGAGGTTGGCGCGCTGCTGCATGAGGTTCACATCATACGCGTTTTTGCGCATGGCTGCCAGCAGGCGCAGGTGGTCCTTGCGCACGGGGCAGGTGCGCAGGCAGGAATCGTTCACTACCACATCGAAGCGTTCCGGCTCCTTGATGCCGTCCAAAATGGAAGGCTTCACGGCATCCGCCGGGTGCAGGCCCACGCGGGCGTACTTGGCGGCCAGGCGGTTGTACAGATCTGCCGTGCGGCGCCCCGGTTCCGCCACCAGGCGGTTCATGTGGCACAGGATGGGCGCACCCGGCACCACGGAGAGAATCTTGTCGCGCAGCCTGTCGCTGGCCACGGAAATGGCATTGCGGTGGTTCTGGTTGTTCTTGAGCAGCTCCTGCACCAGCATCATGCCGTACGGGTCCTCCAAATCCTCCTCCGTGAGGAACGGGTTGTCGAACACCAGGTGCACGCCGATGTTCATCTTGGCGTAATCCTGCAGCAGCGCGCTGTAGCGCTCGAACGCAATCGGGCGGCGCTGCACAAACCAGTCCAGCGTCCACAGGCAGGGCGGGGCGCCCATCACGTTGTCCACGCGGCGCACGCCCAGGTGGTTGCTCATGTACCCGCCGAGCAGCTTGAGCGAGCGGTCGAAGCGGAAGGCTCCGCCGACGGTCCAGGTGGCATCCGGCACATAATTCTCCGTAAGGTAGGCGAGCCGTTTGAGCGCCTCCTGGTCGTTGATGGCTTCAGGTTCCTTTTCGTTTTCGCTCATGGCTCGGGGTGGGGGAGGATGGATTCCCAGAAAAGCTGGCCGTTGCGGTGCATGGCGTTCTCGTCCTCCGCATCGTTTCGCAGGGCAATGCGCAGCAGGTCGAACACAATGGACGCGGCGTTGGAGATGCCGCGCCCCTGCAGCTTGAAGTGGCGGAAGCCCATATCATACAGCCGGGCGATTTCCGGCGTGTTGAGGGCGAGCACGTTCTTGGTCTCGTGCGCCAGCAGGGTGAAGAGGTTCTGGCAGCCGTTCTGGCTCTGCCGCTTCTCGAACTCCGAGCTGTCGTACCCCGTGAAGTTGAGCGACATCTCTGAAAGGCTCTTGTAGTGGAAGGGGCGCAGCGGGCAGTTGCGGATGCAGTATTCGTTGATGAGCAGGATGTAGCGGTCCTTGTCCTCCAGCTTCTCCAGCAGGTCGTAGTTCAGCACGTCGTCCGGGTGTACCATCACGTCGTCGTACTCGTCCGCCAGCTTCTTGTAGGCGTCCAGGTTGCCCTTGCCGCCGCCGTTGGTGATTTTCAGGATAGAGGAGATGAGCCGCAGCTCCGGGAACTTCTCCCGAATGTGGTCGCGCAGCAGGTCGCTTGCCAGGATGACGGAGTTGCGCTTGGTGGGATTGTGCCGCGTGAAGAAGGTGCAGATGGCGTTGCCCAGCGGGTCCGCCAGGTGCTTTTCCTCCAGCGCCAGGTTGGTGAAGGTGAGGAACACGGCTATCTTGCGGGCCTCGTATGCCAGGCCGGCGGTGCGTATCTCCTCTGCGGAGCGCAGGAGGTGCTGCAGCACGCGCCCGCTGTTCCACAGGCACAGCGGGGACCCGTGCACCATGTGGAACGGCTCGAACCCCAGCAGCAGGCAGCAGTAGTCGAAGAACGACAACAGCTCGCGGTCGTGCGTGAAGGCACCGGAGACATCCCAGTCCGCCTCCGGCCACTGTGGGTTCAGGTATGGTGAAACACCGCTCATGCGCGCGCATGGTAACACACCCGCACCCGGATTTCAAGCGCATTGCGCGTCCGCTTATTTCACGGATTCCTCCTCTGCGAGGTGGCGCAGTTCCTCGTTGATGGAGGCCATGGCGTCTATGATGCGGTCGTTCACGCTATGGCGGCACATGCCCTCCGCCATGCGGGTGGCGTTCAGGATGGCACGGCCGTTGGCGGAGCCGTGGGCGATGATGGAGACGCCCTTCACGCCCATGAGCGGGCAGCCGCCCACGGAATCCGCATTCAGGCGGTTGCCGATATCGCGGAACACGCCGCGCATGCCCAGCGCGCCCATCATGGCGAGCGGGCTCTTCTTGATGCCGTCCTTGATCATGTGCGCGAAGGCCTTGGCCGTGGCCTCCACGGTCTTGAGCAGGATGTTGCCCGTGAATCCGTCCGTGAGCGCCACGTCCATATCCCCCTCGAAAAGGTCGTGCCCCTCCCGGTTGCCGATGAACTGGAAGGGCAGCAGCTGCTTGTCCGCCAGGTGGCGCAGCAGGCGGTACGTCTCCTTGGAGAACTCGCTGCCCTTGCAATCTTCCGTGCCGTTGCTCATCACCGCCACGCGCGGTTCCGGGATGTTGTAGATGTAGCGCGCCATCATGGCGGACATGACCGCGTACCCCACCAGGTGGCTGGGCTTGGCATCCGGGTTGGCCCCGGTATCGCTCACCAGCACATAGCTGCGGGTATTGGGGATGGGGGAGACAATGCCCGCGCGCTCCACCCCCTGCAGCAGGCGCAGCTTGATGGTGCAGGCGGCCACCTCTGCGCCCGTGTTGCCGGCGGAAAGCACGGCATCGCACACGCCGTCCTTCACCAAATCCACCGCTATGCTCATGGAGGAGTGCTTCTTCTGGCGCACGGCCACCAGGCCGCTTTCATCCATACCCACCACCTCTGATGCATGCACGATTTCCAGGCGCGGGTCCCCGCCGAACCCGGCGGCATCACAGCGGCGCTTCAGCTCCGCCTCGTCGCCCACCAGGTACAGCTTCTCCAAGGCGTCCACGTGTTCCAACGCCTGCTTGGCCCCGTCGATGTTGATATCAGGGGCGTTGTCGCCACCCATGGCATCCAGTGAAAGTTTCATGTCGATTGCTCGGTTCGGTTTATGGGATAGAAAGCTCGCCTACACTCTAGCACCCGCGCGCCCCTTGTCAACAAAAAAACCGCTCCACCTTGGTGGAGCGGTGCTAAAAGAAAGACAATGTGGAGAATCAATCAGTCAACGAGCTTGACGATGACCTCTGCACCGCTCTGGGTCTTGTAGGTACCGCACTGCGGGCAGGCGGTGTGACCGGGAACAGCGGCGCCGCACTTGGGGCACTTGCCGAGCTTGGGAGCCTTCCAAGCCTTGGCTGCAAGGCGGGAGCGCTGCTTCATCTTTGACGTTCTGCGTTTAGGAGCTGCCATATTCGTGTATTGGTTTAAAGACTGCTGTGATGAGCGGTTTCAGCGCTGTTTGGGAAGCTTGTCCAGCACGTCCCAGACGCTGTCGCCGCACGGGGTGGCAGAGTCTACACCCGAACCGGGGTTTTTGTCCAGCCTAAAATCACGAATTATGTCATTTTTTTCACAATCGAGCCCCGCATGCTCGCATTTGGGGTAGCTGGGAAGGATGAGCACCAGCTCCTCGCGCAGGGCTTCCGTGGCATCGAAAGAGCCCTTGCCGCCTACATCGAAGGAGAGCGTGGCATCCGTGATTTCCGCCGTGTAGTCGAACCGCGCCAGGCAGCGGTTGCAGCGCATGTTGAACAGCGCGCTCAGGCTGCCGCGCAGAACCAGCTCGTGCTCGTACAGCTGGGCCTCCAGCGCGTAGTGCAGCGGCCCGGCGGAACGCAGGTCCTCCGTATCGATGCCGAACACCGCTCCATCGATATCCCCTTCCAGGTAGCGCCCCTCCTCCGGGAAATCCTCCAGTGAAATGATAAGCCGGCTGTCCATGCCCCTACAATATCGCGTCCCCTCCCCGTGTGCAAGTAAATTCAGCCAACCGTTCGCGGCGCCGGCGCAAGGGAGCGCGGCGGTGAATGCCCGCGCACAAGATAAATGCGCGGATGTATTGTCTCCCCTTTGCCGTCACGGGGTCAGCCGCGTGGCCCATATGTGCACCAGGCCAATGGGCCCGCAGATGATGTTGAGCGGGATATCCACCACATCACCGATGAGCACCAGGGGGTAACGCAGGCGGTTGCCCCAGGTGCGCTCAGACGGGACGCTCTCCGCCAGTGTCTCAAGTTGCCGCACTTTTTCCGGTTTCAGTCGTTCCGCCCCCTCCAGGTTCACCTTGTCCTCCGGCAGCACCGGGTAAAACTGCCAGCTCAGGGGGCTTCGGGACAGCAGGGGGGCAGGTTCCTGTGCCAACTGGTACTGCCGCGGGGTAAGCACGGCATAATACACCGCGGAGGGCATGCGGCTCTTTTCCTCTGCGCGGGGAACATTGTTGCGGTTGCAGGAGCTGGGCCAGCCTCCGGACGGGGTCATTGCCAAAGGAGTCCTTGAGGGGCAAAACACCACATCCAAACGCACATAATACCGCCCGTCCTTACGGTAGACCTCCGTGCTGCGCTCATGATCGTAATAAACTTTCGTAGGATCCTCCGGCATCGGATGCGCCGTAGGGCGCAACTCTGCCTGCTTCTTGCCGATATTATCCAAGGCCCCTCCTACGTCAACACAAGAGGAAAGCGATGCACAAAGCAGCATGGCGGTGAGGATTTGCGCTTTCATGACATTGCCAATTGAGCTACAATTCTTGAACATACTCTCTCCTTCTCCGTACGCTGCCTGTTGATTGGGGATTGACCCAAAAAACCGCGAATCGGCATGCTGATTCGCGGTTTTACGAAGCCTGGAGCATAAGGGATTCGTGTTGTTGGCAATCAACGAGTTAAGTGGGGCGGTGCTATCAAAAGTGCATGACAGCATATCAAAATGAGCCTCTCGGAGGTGGTTTGGGAAGTGGCCTTTCATGGGGTAATCGTTCCTTGATTCGGGGGCGTTCCTATTGTGCCTCGTCGTTCGGCCTCAGTCAAGCGTTTTGTGAGAACTATGGTAAGATTAAGATATGAGCAAAGAGACCATATTGAGTAGTAAGATGATGGCGGCTGTCGCCAAAGTTTCCCCCACCGATTATACCGGTCAAATCGCGGCTATGCTCTCCGTCCTCGGAGACAACCTCGCAGAGTGCATGCAGGCCCAGCTCTCCGATGCAAAGGCGGGGCAAGTCTACGCACGCCCCCACCAGATTGCAGAGCGGTGGGGATACACGGACAGGAGCTTGCGACGCTTCCTCCACGCCGCCGAACAGTCGGGCAGGGTGCGAACCATGACTCCCACCGACATATACGGCACCAAGGGCAAGAAGATGTTCCACCTCGGTGATTTGGAGCGGTTCTTCTCCGACCAGCAACCTTGACGCGCACGGCAGCTTTCCCATATATCCCTCGTCCTTGACTGGGCGGGGGGTCTTTCTTTCCTCCGTCAGCACCACCGCTCCCGATACTCCGCAGCCACCACGGGCAGCAGCACCTCGCAAATCTCTTTCAGTCGCGGGTCGTCCGCGATAAACTCGTCATACACGCTCACCGCACGCATGCCCATGTTCAACAGCCGCTCCAGCAGCATGAGGTAGATTGCCCCCTCGTGGAGAAAAACCTCGCTGCCTATGCTTGCCCCCACCTCCGAGAACATGCGCGCCTGCGCCACTCCTACTGCGTCCTCCACTTCTTCCTTGCTGTAGTCCAGCTCCATGCCGTTTCGCCGCAGCTCGTGGAAAAGGGCACTCGTGATTTTCGCTGGTGAGCCACCGAAATACAACCTCATGGCGAGCTTCTTGTAGTCCGCGCGCTCCTGCTCGTTCCGAAACTCATACGGCGACATGAGCGCGTAGAAATCCTCCTCTCCCGCCAGCCACTCCCCCGTTTTCAGAAACCGCGCCACACGGTAGATGCTGCTCCTGATGTCATACTCGTAGTAGCGATTCCCGTTGTAATACTGCTCCAGAAACGCGGGTCGCGTGAACCCCGCGTAGCCGTAGGGGATGTCGTTGGCGCGCAACAGGCACAGTCCGCTCGTGCAGCGCGTGCCGATTTTTGAAATCATGCCCGTTTTCCCGCGTGAAATCTTGATTCGCTGCCGCAGTTGCAGGGGCGGCTTGTCCGCGTAGTAGGTGGTGTTGATTTGCTCTCTCAGGGTGTCCAGCATGGTGAGCTGCGGGTAGCGTGCGTGGATGCAGGCGCGGACTTGTTCGTCAGTCAGGTAGGCGGGCAGGCGCAGGGAGGACGACAGGCAGATGTTATAACGCCCCAGCAGCTCTTTGATTGTCTCGCTGGACACTTCCTCCAGCTCTCCAACAACTCCACCGTCCTTGCCCGTTTTTGCTGCCTTCCCACGGCTGCTCACAGCACGATATGTCCGCTTGATAAGCTCCACCATGCGCGGGTTGATAACATACTTGCGCGCCGTGCCGTTCTTCCGTTTGCGCCCTGCCACCGCGAAGCTCGGACAGAAGTGGGGGTCTGTGCAGCGCAACAAGTCCACACTCTTTGCCAGTTTGATGACCTCACTCGCCGTAGAGCGGCTGAACACCTGTGCCAGCACCCCTGTTGTCGCTATCGCCACCTCCTCTATCACTCCGTCAGCCACCATGCTTTCAAACACCCCGCATGCCTTGTAGAGCCGTTCAAGGTTGCCCTTCGTCTTTTGACTGATGTTCCGCAGGCGTGCCATGAGCTGTGCTGAGGTGCTGATGTCGTTCTCAAAATACGACTGCTGGTAGATGTTGCCTGTCCTCCACGGTCGCCGCTCGTCTTGCTTGCCTATTTTGCAGCCTATTGATGCGATGGCTCTCAACAAATCGGCTTGCCTGCTTGAAATGTCGGAACTATATGGGGGTAGTAGACTGTTTGTTATATCGTGGTGTGTGGATGTGTGATTTATCACCCCTGTGTCGTTATCAATCGTGCTGTTCAAAATCTCGGAACTATATGGGATATGACTATGTGATGACTGACCGCATGACCCGCGCTCTACTGTGGGCTTGCTCTGTTCTTCTTCTTTTTTAATCTTGCTTTTCCGAATGTCGGAACTATATGGGGAGAACTCATGTGCTGATATATGTGTGGCCCCGCCCGCTTGCTGTGGGTAATCTGGGCGGGCTATGTTGTTATCACTACTACATGTCTCTTGGCTCTCCTCGTAGGCGCGCCCTATTATCTCAATAATATCTGTCAAGCTTACTTCGTTTTCTTCACTTTCTTTCTTCATAATATAAGTTTACCGGAGTTCTCAAAAATCCACACGAACACCCATAACAAGCACAAGAAACGGCTGGCAGGATACAACCCACCAGCCTTATGAAGATAAAATCAACTGTTGCCTACTATACGAGACACTACTATTTAGTGATTACTACTGACAAACAAATCAAAAACTACCAGCCGAATAAATCACCATACAGCACTATCACCAGAACACCCGAAGTCGGAAAAATACAGGATACAACATGCCAGTAATATCAGGGGTGGTCTATCAAAAATTTTTTTGGGCAAATTTTGGAATAAAAAAAAGAGAGCCACCGAGAATAACTCACGGCAGCTCTCACTCAGTTCATGCGGTTGTCCCCACCACAGGGACACCTATATTTAGTGCAGTTATTTTTGTAGAGTAGTGCGTTCTTTTGCAGAGTTTGTCCCGCTCTGCATATTTATACTCGTCTTCTCGTTCGTTGTTGATGTTTCCTGCTGTCTTACACCAGTCGTCTCACAATCTTCCTTCCAAGCGTTTATAACCCTTATCACATCCTTTATCTTCATATTTCCTTAATCCTTTCTTTATAAGTTATTTATGACGATGCCTATCAAACCACTCTGGTTGCACCCACCTGATATGCCCTGGTCCCAGCCCACCCTCACCGCGATGCTCCAAGTTGCCGATGTCCAGCGGTCGGTCAATCGTTAGCCAGCAGCAGCATGTCCGCAGCGCAGAAAAAATCGCGTCCCGCAGCCTATCGCCGTGCAGCTCCTCCGACTTGGTGATGCCGCGCTCCTCGGTGGTGATTTCCACTCCGTCATGATGCCCCATGCCTGCTGGAAACAACTGCATGGCTTGCTCCACCGCGCCTGTGTAGTCCACCCGCACCACGCTGAACAAGTCAAAGTCCGTGGTTGATGGCGTGCCCAGAGCAATCAACGCTCCGTCCGAGCCGTCGTCCAGCTGCTCTTGGTCTCTGTAGGCATGCTGCGTCTTGTCAGCCGCGCAGTAGACCACTCGTAGCGTGTGCGGATTGCCGCCCCCGTCCTGCAAGCGCAGAGTGGTGGAGGTTATCGCGTTTCTGGTCGGAGTGTCCGCGTAGTAGCCGCTGTCCCGCCTGTAAGCCAGCGCAGTCCGCAGCAGCAGCCGTTCGGGGTTGTCGCACCCCGTGATTCCGTAGTCCTGCCCGTCTACCACAACCCGCATGGTTTCCAGCTTCTCGGTGGTCTCGTCCAGTAGCTCGTCAGTCGTCCTCATGTCTCCGTGGTTATTTAGTCCGCATGCCAGCCCCTGCGAGAAATCAGCAGCTCTTCCATGTGCCGCCCTACAACCGCTCCTGCAAGGCTCTTGGTGCGCTCTGTGGAGACACGCCCGCTCCGATGTTTTTTCTTCCCTTGCCGTGGGTGGTGTGGTAGACTGACGGGCGGTCCACCACTCACCTATGCCCACTCTCTCCCAAAACCAAATCCGCGCCAATATCGCCACCTTCATTCAACGCCACAAGGACGACACGCGAGAAGAAGCCGAAGCGCAGACTTTTCAAGCGGACTTCCTCGGTGCGCTTGGTGTGGACAGAAAGATGGTGGCGGTCTTTGAGCAGAAGGTGAAGTTCAACGATGGGAGCAACGGCTACATTGACCTGTTCTGGCCGGGGAAAATCCTCATTGAGATGAAGTCAAGGGGAAAGGACTTGGAGAAAGCCTACCAGCAGGCGATTGACTACACTGGGCAGCTGCCCCGCTCGGAGGACGCGCCCCGTCTCATTCTCGTTTGCGACTTCTGGAACTGGGATGTCTACGACCTCACCAACCACGCGCAAAAGACCTCGTTCACGCTGCCAGAGCTGGAGAAGCACTTGCCCCTGTTCCTCTTTCTCGCGGGCTACGAGGATGCCACCTACGAGGAGCAGGAGGATGTCAATATCAAGGCGGCAGAAGCGATGGGCGAGCTGCACGACCACCTCAAGGCTATGGGCTACACGGGGCATAAGCTGGAGGTCTACCTTGTGCGCCTGCTGTTCCTGCTGTTCGCGGAAGACACGGGCATTTTTGACGACAACTCGTTCCTCTACTACCTGAACAACTGCACGCGACAGGAGGGCTCCGACCCCGCCCCCGCCCTGGAGCAACTGTTCCAGATTTTGGACACCCCAGAGAACGAGCGCATGACTGGCATTGACCCCATTCTCTCGCGCTTTCCCTATGTCAACGGAGGGTTGTTCCGCGAGCGGTTGATGATGCCCATGTTCACCAAGGACATGCGCGCCACGCTCATTGAAGTCAGCAAGAAGCTGAACTGGGGCGCGATTTCCCCGTCCATTTTCGGCAGCATGTTCCAGTCCGTGATGGACAAGACCGCCCGCCGTGCCTTGGGCGCGCACTACACCAGCGAGAACAACATTCTGAAAGTCATTTCGCCGTTGTTTTTGAACGAGCTGTGGGCAGAGTTCAACACCATTTGCGCGGAAACCACCAGAAACCGCGCGTCCAACCTCCGCGAGTTCCACGACAAACTGGCGAGCCTCAAATTCCTTGACCCTGCCTGCGGCTGCGGAAACTTCCTGATTGTCGCTTACCGCGAGCTGCGCCTGCTGGAGCTGGAGGTGCTGAAAGCCCTGCACACGGACGGGCAGCGCGTGTTGGATGTTTCCGAGTTGTGCAAGGTGAGTGTAGACCAGTTCTACGGCGTGGAGATTGAGGAGTTCCCAGCGCAGATTGCACAAGTGGGCATGTGGTTGACCGACCACCAAGCAAATCTCAAAGTCGGACACCACTTCGGACAGGTGTTCAGGCGGCTTCCCCTGCGCCAGTCAGCGACTATTCGGAACGCCAACGCCCTTACTACCGACTGGGGAGAGCTGGTGGGCGAGGGGTTGTCCTACATTATCGGCAACCCGCCGTTTGTGGGAGCGCGCTACATGAGCAAGGAGCAAAAAGACGACTTGATGGCGGTGTTCAGCGATTGCAAGAACGCTGGAGATTTGGACTTCGTAGCGGCATGGTACAAAAAAGCCGTGGAGTTGATGCGGGGAACGGAAACAAAGGCGGCGTTGGTGTCCACGAACTCCATAACGCAAGGGCAGCAAGTGGCTCTGTTGTGGCGACCGTTGGCTGAGCTGGGGAGCCACATTGACTTTGCCTACCGCACATTCAAGTGGAGCAACGAAGCCAAGAACAAGGCAGCAGTCCATTGCGTGATTATCGGGTTCAGCTGCGGAGAGGAACAGAAACGGAAGATGCTGGTGAGCGAGAACGGGGAAGAAAGCCATGTTCCCCACATTAACGGCTACCTCGTGGCAGCTGACGATATTTTCATTGATAATCGCACCAAACCCCTGTGCAGCGTGCCAGAGATGGGCATTGGCAACAAGCCGATTGATGGCGGCAACTACCTGTTCACGGAACAGGAGATGGCAGACTTCCTCGCAAGAGAACCGCAGGCTGCTCCGTTTTTCAGACCTTGGATGGGCGCGGAAGAACTTATCAACGGCAAGAAACGCTACTGCCTGTGGCTGGGCGACTGCTCCCCCGCAGAGCTGCGGAAGATGCCGCTGAGCATGCAGAGAGTGCAAGCGGTGCATGATTTTCGCCAGCAGAGCAAGAGCGCGCCGACCCGCGCCATTGCTGACAAGCCTGCGCGTTTCCATGTGGAGAACATGCCCAAGGGAACATATATCGCCGTTCCCAAAGTGTCCTCCGAACGCCGCCGCTTCATTCCCATTGGCTTCTTGGACGCGCAGACACTTTCGTCCGATTTGCTCCAAGTCATTCCCGATGCCACCGTCTACCACTTCGGCGTGTTGACCTCCACCATGCACATG
>JAZUGI010000025.1:0-9454 GCA_045641125.1 Akkermansia sp. | reverse complement strand
AGCCATGTCGTTCTGTGAGCCAAGGAGTTGAACAACTTGCTTGTCTTCCTAAGACCGCTTGGCCTCCGACTTCTTCCTGTAGTCCTCCGGGTCCGCCATGGGCGGGAACTGGCTGTCCTTGTAGTGGTCCCAGTGGCCGCTGGTCATGTAGAGGTCCAGCTTGCCGATGTGCGGGGTGAAGACTTGGGAGTAGCCGATGCGGTCCAGCTCCTCCGTGATGAAGTTCTGCAGCTCCCTGCGGATGATGGCGCCCTTGGGCTTCCAGAGCACCAGGCCCTGCCCCACCATCTCATCGATGGCGAAGAGGCCCATCTCTCGGCCGAGGCGGCGGTGGTCTCTCTTGCGGGCTTCCTCCAGGCGCGCCAGGTGCTCATCCAGCTGGGTGCGGTTGGGGAAGCAGGTGCCGTAGATGCGCTGCAGGCGCGGGCCGTTGGCGTCTCCCTGGTAGTAGGCGGAGGCCACGCTCATCACCTTGAAAGCCTTGCAGTTGCCGGTGCGGCCCACGTGCGGGCCGGCGCAAAGGTCCGTGAAGTCGCCGTTGCGGTAGATGGAGATTTCCTCACCTTCCGGGATGCGGTTGAGGAGATCCACCTTGAACTTGGAGGGCACGCTGCGCGGGCCGATGGAGCCGAGCGCGCCGCTCTGGGCCATTTCCATGGCCTCTGCGCGGGTGACTGTTGTTCGCTCGAAAGTCTGGTTCTCCTTGACCACCTTTTTCATTTCCGCCTCAATCAGCTCAAACTCGGCTGTAGAGATGTTGTGGTCAAGCTCGATGTCATAGTAGAAGCCGTTCTCCACGGCAGGGCCGGCGGCAAGCTGGGCTTGCGGCCAGATGCGGCAAATGGCGGTGGCCAGGACGTGTGCGCACGAGTGGCGCAGACGCTCCAGGTCAGAAGCCTGATTGCGCTCTTCCAGTGTCTTTCGTTCTTTCTGTTCCGACATATCAGAGTTGTGAGCCCTTAATATCTCCTAAATATCTACCTTTTTCAAGCCCAAACCGCTTGAAATGGTAAAAAAAGGCAAATTTTCGGGCATAAGGGGAGGAAATCAGCCGATTCGGCCGTAATCATCGTTGAAACGCTCGATGTCTTCCTCGCTGAGCAGCTCGCCGAGCTGGATTTCAATGATGCAGAGCGGCTCCGCGGTTTCGTTGCTCAGGCGGTGGACGGCGCCGCAGGGAATGTTGGCGGATTCCCCCACCTGGAGATGGGATACCTCATCCCCACAGCGCACGGTGGCGGTGCCGTTGATGACAATCCAGCGTTCGGAGCGGTACTGGTGCCGCTGCAGGGAGATGCGGCCGCGCGGGTTGATGAAGAGTTTTTTCACCACCACGTTGGGCTGGATATCCAGCACGCGCCACTGGCCCCACGGGCGCTCGCCGGCTTCCCCCAGGCGGTAGGTATGGAATGAAGACTGCATACAGGAGTGTGGTTATTTGCCGAGGGTGCCGCGGATGGAGGTGGTGGAGCGGGTGGGCAGGTCCCCGTGCGGAATGCGCTTGCTGGTGACGTAGCGGATGCCCTTGGATTCCACGAAGGCCTTCTTTTCATCGCTCGTGCCGTCCGCGTTCACAAAGAAGATATCCGGTTTCACCTCATCCAGCAGGGGGGCGAAATCCAGAATCTGCCCGGTGGCCGGGCCGATAAAGACCTTCTTCACGTACTTGATGGCCTCCAGCATGTACTTGCGCTCCTGCTCGTTGTACATGGTCTTGCGGTTCTTGAGCGCCATCACGGTGGCGTCGGACCCCAGGGAGACATACACGTCGCCGTAGGTGGCGGCTTCCTCCAGAAAGGCGATGTGGCCGCTGTGCAGCACATCGAAACAACCGGAAACAAAGACTTTTGGCATGGTGTGGGAAAAGTGGTTTTATTCAATCACGCCGCGGTCCTTGAGGCGCTGCAGGTACTTGGGCTGCCAGGGCACGGGCTCGTCCTTGCCGAAGGTGCGGCAGTAGGGTTCCACGGGGTAGAGGTCCGGGCACTCCTCCAGGGCTCTCTCGCGGGCCTCCTCATTCTCGTAGAGATAGACGGCATAGCCGCCGTGGCCGCCGCCGCAGTACTTGTGGGCCAGGCAATCGCCTATTTCCGGCAGGTGCTCCATGCCCTCCTTGATTTGCAGGTGGTAGCTGAGCTGCACGCCCACGGAAAGCATCTTGATATCCTGCATCTGCACGCCCATGCGTGCGGCGCGCCCGGCCTGGGCAATCTTCTTGAAGTTGCGTTTCAGGCAGGCCAACCCGGGGGTATCGTGGTGAATGCGGGTATCATACACGGCCATGCAGCCGCGCAGGAACTCACCCGTGTTCTTGAAGTCCAGCACCGGGTAGCGGCCGGATTTCCACACGCAGGCGCCGGTTTCCGCTATCACGGCGGGGTCCTGCCAGCCTACGCCCAAACCGAGCTCGCTGGCCACGGGGTCCCAGCCGTTGAGCACGCTCCAACCGCCGCTGCCGCCCAGGCCGGCGCCCTTGCGGTAGAGCCACTCTTTCAGGGAAACGGTGGGGGAGATGGCGCAGTTGACGATATACTCGCCGGGGATGGCGTTTTCCGGCACATCCAGCCAGCCGCCGGCAAAATCCACGCGCAGCGGCACATGGGTGGGGGCCTTGATGCGCTCCACCACCTCCGTGCTGGTGGTCTGCCGGCCTTCCGGCGCATTCTTCTCCATCACCACGAATTCGGCTCCGTTCTCCTCACAGAACTTGCGCTTGGCGTCCATGTACTGGTCGTCCGTGGTCACGGCCAGGATATCCGGCTTGGCCTGCAGGAAGGCGGAGCGGAAGGAAAGCGCCTTGTCCTCATCCGTGGAGGGTATCACCTCGTTGACCATGGAGAGGTTGCGCAGCAGCTCCAGCTTGTCATCGTCCTCCAGCAGGGATTTCCTGCCGTAGAGGCGCCACAGCAGGTCGGAGTTCGGCACGGAAACAACCAGGTAGTCGCCAAGTTTCTTGGCGTCCTCGAAGAAACGGATATGGCCGGCGTGAAGCACATTGAACGCACCGGATACGAATACTTTTTTCATGTGAGATGGAGAGATGGGGGAAGGTTTACTTTTCCAGCCCGAGCCAGCGGTAGAAGGCACGGGTGGGGCTGAGGTCTATTTTCGGCAGGCGGAAGAGGGAAGCGGCGGCTGCCAGGGGGTGGCGCGTTTCCCGCCCCTGCTCCGGCGGCAGCAAACCGCCGTTGGAAAGCTTTTTCTTGATCAGGGGAATGAGCACGGCGGAGGAAAGCTGCAGCAGCAGCGCCAGCCACGGATTGGAGCGCCGCGCCCCGGCAGCCGCGACGCCTAGCGCCAGGTTGCGGGATTTGCGGTGGAGCATGCGCGCCGCCACGCCGGCAGCCACCATGCCGCCGCCTGCCACGAGCAGCGTGCGGATGGCCACGGCATGCCCGCTGATGGTGGGCGTGAAGGCCCTCACACTGGTGCGGGTGGCGGATACAGACTCCAGCACGTCCATGCGGGAGGCAGCCACGCGCATCAGCGCTTCTCTTCGCCGTTGAGCAGTATCTTGAGACATTGCACGTCCTTTTGAATTTCCTGGCGGGTCTCCGGCGCGGGGGCTCCGGGCTTGCTGCGGCGGAACGCCAGCAGCAGGCCGCCGCCGGCAAGCAGGTTGAGCAGCGCCAGTATACCCAGCGCCCACGGCCAGCCGATGGCCGGGGCCAGCAGCGCGGCCGCCAGCGCCAGCACCAGCATGTACGCAGCCAGCAGAAGCACCGCCGCCAGCGCCAGCTTGGCGGCGCGGCGCCCCTGCACCTCCGCGTACTCCTGCATCTCCGCACTGAAGAGCTCGGTGAGCGCGCCCAGGTGGTCCACGGTCTTGGCGGCCGTGGCACGGGCCTGCTCCACCACGCCCTGGCCCTTGCGGACAGGTTCCTGCACGATGTTGCGAACCCAGGAGATCATGCGGCGGAAATTAGTTGCGGGAGCCGAGCAGCAGACCCAGGATCAGGCCCACGCCCAGGGCGCCCAGCACGCTTCCGGTGGGGTTGGCGCGCACGTAGTCCTCGCCGGCCTTGTGAAGCTCCTTGGCGCGGGCGCAGGTGTCGTCCCAGTTGGCGTTGATGTGCTCGCGGGCATCGGTGGCATACTTGCGGGCCTTCTCCACGTAGGGGTCGGCGGCCTCGCGCACCTGCTGGTACTTTTCCTCTGCGAAGGCGCGGGCGGCATCGATACGGTCCTTGATTTCCTCTTTAACCGGCTTGGTTTCCGGTGCGGTGGTTTCGTTTTCCATGGTTATCTGTAATGGTTAAGGTTAACGCACGGCACTGCGGCCAATGCATGTGCTATGCATTATTATAGACACGCAAAATCGGAAAATGCAAGAGAAGACGCGTTCTTTTCCCCGTTTTTATGACACAGGCGGCCCCCGCGGCGCGAAAATTAAGGGAAGTTGAATTATTGTCTTGCCTTTCGCGCGTGGTTAGTGTAGGATGCCACGGCTAAACGTAACAAGCATGAACGCTATTCTTGCACTGGAAGACGGAACGATTTTTGAAGGCAAGTCCTTCGGCGCCACCGGCACTGCGGTGGGTGAAGCCTGCTTCGATACCAACGTGGTGGGCTACCAGGAGGCTATCACAGACCCCGCATACCGCGGCATGATCCTCGCTTTCACCTACACGCACATCGGCAACTGCGGTGTCTGCGAGGAGGACAACGAGAGCGACCGCCCGCAGGTGCGCGCCGTGGTGGCCGGGGAACTGGCACGCCTGCACTCCAACTGGCGGGCAGACGAGCCCATGGAGCCCTGGATGCAGCGCCACGGAATCCCCGGTATCCAGGGGGTGGATACGCGCCGCCTGGTGAAGGTGCTGCGCACCAAGGGCGCCCTGCGCGCCTGCGTGACCACGGAGCTGGACGCCGCCGCCGCCGTGAAGGCCGCCCAGGAGAGCGCCCCGCTGCGCGGCAGCAACCTGGTGGCGGAGGTGAGCACCGCCGAGCCCTACCACTGGGAGGGCGAATCCCGCGTCTGGAAACTTCCCAACAAGACCGCCGGCGACCTCTCCAACTACTACGAGCTCGGCCCCGTGCAGCACAAGGTGGTGGCGTATGATTTCGGCATCACCCGTAACCTGCTGCGCTGCCTGCGCCGCGACGGCTGCGATGTGACCGTGGTGCCCGCCGCCACCCCCGCAGAGGAGGTGCTGGCGCTCAAACCGGACGGCGTGTTCCTTTCCAACGGCCCCGGAGACCCCGCCGTGCTCACCGCCGTGCATGCGGAAATCAAGAAACTGGTGGGCCGGGTGCCCGTGTACGCCGTGGGCCTGGGCTGCCAGCTGCTGGCACACGCCTTCGGCGGCAAGACGCTCAAGCTGGAGAACAGCCACCGCGGCGCCGGATGGTCCGTGCGCAACGTGCTCACCGGCGCGGTCTCCATCACCGCCCAGAGCCACGCCTTCGCCGTGGATGCCGCCTCCCTGCCCGCAGAGCTGGAAGTGGTGTACGAGAACATGGCAGACGGCTCCGTGGAGGGTATCCGCCACAAGACGCAGCCCGCGCTCGGCGTGGAGTTCGACCCGGAGAGCGCCCCGGATGCAGAGGGCAAGCCCTGCTATTTCCCGGGATTCCTGCAGCTCATCCGCGCGGCCAAGAACTAAGCATACAGAAACACTCTTATGAATACACTCGTGATTGGCTCCCAGTGGGGAGACGAAGGCAAGGGCAAGGTGATCGACTTCCTGACGGAGGGCGCAGACTACGTGGTGCGCAGCCAGGGCGGCAGCAACGCCGGCCACACCGTCATTGCAGGCGGCCGCAAGTACGTGCTGCACCTGGTGCCCTCCGGCATCCTCTGGTCCGGCAAGGTGAACATCATCGGCAACGGCGTGGTCATCAACCCCACCTCCCTGGTGGAGGAAATCACCACCCTGCGCAACCAGGGTGTCGCCATCACCCCGGAAAACCTCCTCATCTCCGACCGCGCCCACGTGGTGCTGCCCATCCACAAGGAAATCGATGCCGCACAGGAGGAAGCCCTGGGCGACCAGAAAATCGGCACCACCAAGCAGGGCATCGGCCCCACCTACGCAGACAAGGCGCGCCGCATCGGCATCCGCATGGTGGACCTGGTGGACCCGCAGCGCCTGGAGCTCGTGCTCAAAGCCCGCATCAAGACCGCCAACGAAGAGCTTGAGCGCCTCGGCTGGAAAGCCGCGGACCCCAAGGTGACCCTGGATGCCGTGATGCAGGCCGCAGACGTGCTGCGCGCCCATATCACCAACACCATCCCCGTGCTCAACAAGGCCGTGAAGGAAGGCAAGACCGTGCTCTTCGAGGGCGCGCAGGGCGCCATGCTGGATATCGATTTCGGCACCTACCCCTTCGTCACCAGCTCCAACACCAGCGCCGGCGGCTGCTGCACCGGCTCCGGCGTGGCCCCCACCCGCATCAACAAGATTATCGGCGTCTGCAAGGCGTACACCACCCGCGTGGGCGCAGGCCCCTTCGTAACGGAGGATGCAGAGATTGCAGACTACCTGCACGGCTTGGGCCGCGAGTTCGGCGCCACCACCGGGCGTCCCCGCCGCTGCGGCTGGACGGATGGCGTGGTGCTGCGCTTCTCCGCCATGTTCAACGGGTTCGATGAGATGGCCATGACCAACCTCGACGGCCTGGACGAGCGCGACACCATCAAAATCTGCACCGGCTACCGCATGGGTGACCAAGTGCTGGAATACCCCCCTGCCCTCATGGAGGACTGGGAGCGCTGCGAACCCATCTACGAAACCCTCCCCGGCTGGAAGCAGGACATCACCAAGTGCACCAAGTGGGAAGAACTTCCCGCCAACTGCCAGGCCTATGTCAAGCGTTTCGGAGAAATTGTCGGCTGCCCCGTCGGCTCCGTCGGCGTCGGCCCGGACCGCGAGCAAACCATCGCCGTGCCCCATTAACATGCGGTAGGCTCCGTTTTCAAAAAGGGGGCCCGCCCAGCGTGCGCCCTTTTTTGCTCCCGCAAACACCGGAATTCGGCCTCAAAGCACGCCAAACCCGCATTTTTCCCAAACAAATAGAAGATTTAATCTTGACACCACCACGCGAAACCACTATAATCCGCGGCACACACTTCCGGCGGGATAGCCAAGTGGCCTAAGGCAACGGTTTGCAAAACCGTCATTCGTGGGTTCAAATCCCACTCCCGCCTCTCGCAAGGCACCGTTTGTCCTCCTCAACGAGGGTGAACGGTTCTTTGTTTTTCAAGGATTCGCGCGATTCGGGCACAATGGGGCGCAACGCGCTTCGCACACTTCCATGTACACCGAATCGTACACTTTTGGGTACACCCTCTCGTACACTTTTCAGGCACGCGAATCCGCTTCCCATGCGGACTGCGAGAGTGCTGCCCGCACGGCACTCCACCCCGTTGCGCTCCATCGGCGGGTGCGGGATTTCCTTTCCGAGCGGAGTGCGCCTTGTTCGCGCGGTTTTGAGAGAACTGTGGTATAATATATGTAGTAGAAAAGAAATAGAATAAGTTATGGCTACAATATACAAGCGAAAGAACACATGGTTTGCCCGTTGGACGGGACCGGACGGACGAAGCGTCTCACAAACAACAAAGGTCAAGGTTATGCCACTGGTCAAACCCAAGGGCATGACCGCCGCACAGTGCGCCAAGCAACAGCAAATTCTGGCGCGTGAGAGAGCGGAGATTTTGGAGAGCGTGGCAAAGGGCATCACCCCCGTCAGCAAGGGGAAAGAAGCCGTAGAGGCTGTGGCTGCAAGGTACGGCTTGGCTCCTGCGGTGCCTTCAACCGAGAAATACCTCTTGAACTTCCCGCCGCAGGCTGCGCCCAAGACGGAACAACAGCGGCAGCAGGAGTACTGCTGCTTCCTTGAGTGGCTGGGGCCGCAGAAAGCGAAACTGCCACTCAACCGCATCACTCCAGAGGATATTAGCGGGTACTTCCTGTGGCTGCTGCTCCATAAAAAACTCCAAACAAAAACCGTGCAGCGTCGCCGCCAGAACCTCTCTTGCGCCTTCAATCGCGCAATCAACGCGGACCACTGCATCACCGTAAACCCGGTAAGGGCGGTGAACCTCAAACAACTCATGAAGGTACACGGCATCAAGGAAACAAAGACGCGGCGAAAGCCTTTCACGCCTGCCGAAATGGCAACCATCATCACCCGCGCGTCTCAACCCTACAGAGACCTCGCGGCGGTGGCGTTCTACGCGGGCGGGCTGCGACTGGGCGACACCTGCCTGCTGCGGTGGGACACGATTGACTTTGAGCAGAACAAACTGTTCCTCGTTGAAGAGAAAACGGACAACCCGCACGAGGTTCCCTTGCTGCGTGAGCTCCGCGAGATTCTGCAAGCGCGCAAGGCTCAGCAGCAGGGGAACGAGGTGTATGTGTTTCCTGACATGGCGTGCCAATACAAGCGCGCCGGAGGACTCGTCAGCATGGCTTTCTTGGCAGAGCTTAGGGCTCTCGGCATCAAGACCCATGCTGAGCAGACTACGCCGCTGCAAGGGCGTCGCCGTAGAGTCGCCATCAAGTGCTTCCACTCCATCAGGCACACCGTCGTGAGCTTCGCGCGCAGCTGCAAAGAATTCACGGCAGACATGGTGAGAGACACCGTGGGACACGATTCTGAGGAAATAGAAAGGGAGTACTTCTCCGCAGAGGAGGAAAGCAAACGCGCCGTGCTGGAAGCCGTGGCGGCATATATTACTCCAGCTACCGACTCCCGCGCCGCCGTGTAGGCTTACGCGCGCTCTCCCCTGCCGTGCATGGCGGGGTGAGTGCGTGCTGCCATGAGGACAAAGAGAAGCCCCACCCGTTTGGAAGCGAGTGGGGTTTCTCTCTCTGTTTTTGTTCCCCGCGCTGCCCCTTACAAGCCCCCGTGGCCGCTTTCTCGTCCGTTCTGGGCAACCAGTCCACTTGTCAAGGTCAACGGCGTTGTAGGGGGCGTGTAGAGGGAACCGCTGCGCTTCCCCGTTTCCCTGCGAGAGTGCGGCTCTCCTACTTGCCCTGCTGACTGGTGAGCTGCCTGTAGAGGTCAAACAGGTAAGCCACGCGCTCTCCGTCATCCGCAAAGGTGCGTCCGTAGGCTTGCTCCACGGCGGCATCCAGCTTGGCATGGGCGTTCACCAACTCTGGTGCCAAGGACGCTGCGGTGTGGTCGTAGAGGTCGGCAAGCGTGCAGTCGGGGTAGAGCGCACGGGCATCCAACACGGCTTGGGCGCAGGCTTCAATGTTCGTCCGTTGCTCGTCCGTGGGAGAAGGCCACGGGTAGTTGTTGTAGACGAGTTTGTTTGAGTAGCGGTAGTCGCTCTTCAAACGCCCGCAGACAGCGCGTGTCCACGCCATGTGCATGGTGGAGGTCAACACGCCGAAGTGGTAGACGGTGGCATCGGGAATGACTTGGAGCAAATCGGACGAAAGTGTCTGCGCGTCCAAGAAGCCAATGGGAATGAAGCGGCGGCGTTCGGAGGACACTT
>JAZUGI010000024.1:0-74125 GCA_045641125.1 Akkermansia sp. | reverse complement strand
TGCCCGGCCTCGATGGAGTCGTCCGTTCCCGCGAACACGCGCGCCTCGCTGTCGTTCATCAGCGCCATGTCCACGCGCGTCAGCAGGGTGTCCACGTAGTCGCGCTCACGCAAAATCCAGGATTCCATGAAGTCTGCCATGCTGAACTTGGCGCCGCTGCACTGCTCCAGCAGGCGCAGCTGCAGGGGCGGGGTCACGTTGCACGCCACCGCCAGCTCGCACTCGCGCAGCTGCGGGGACAAATTCATCTCCCAGGTTTCCTGCACGCCCTCCAGGGTGGAAACGGAGCGGCGGTTGTTCATGTCGTCCTCGTACTCGCCTGTCCACGCGAAGGTTTTTCCCTTGGCGCGGTCCACGTGCTGCATACCCACGCCGCGCACCTCCAGCGCCTGGGAAAATTCATCCGGGAAATCGTCTCCCACCACGCCCACCATATCCGCGCGGTCCGTGAGCAGGCGCGCCGCCAGCGCGGCGTACGGCCCGGAACCGCCCAGCACGGAGTTCGCCCGTCCGCCGGGCGTGATGAGCGTATCGATGGCAATGGTGCCGTATATGATGGCGCGTGTACTCATGAGAGGGTGAAGGGTTCTTCTTCCGCGCTGGCCTGCGCGCCCCCGGCCAGCATATCGAGGAGCTCTTGCTCACCGATGACGGGGATGCCGAGCTTGGCCGCCTTGTCGCGCTTGGAGCCGCCGCCCTCGCCCGCCACCAGGTAGGTGGTGTTCTTGGTAACGGAACCGGTGGCCTTGCCGCCGGCTGCGGCAATCATCTTCTCGAACTCGGGCCGCGGGCGGCTCAGCGCGCCGGTGAGCACGAAGGTCTTGCCGGAGAGCGGGCCTTCCGCCACGGCGTTCATATTCTCGGCGAACGTGGGTGATGCGGGGTTGATGCCGAGTGCGGCGAGCGTTCCCGTCACCCCCTGTCCTGCGGTGGAATCAAAGTAGCGCACCAAATTGCGCGTGGAGACGGAACCGATGGGATTTGCAAGCTTGAGGCGGTTGGGGCCGTCCTCCTCCACACCCAGGTAGCCGCGCGCGGCAAACGGAGCGGCCAGCTCCTCCAGCGCGGTGCGGATAGGGGCCCGTTGCGCCTCCAGCACCGCCTTGTCGAGCCCCTTGTTGGCCTTGGCTCCGGGGCTGAGCTCGTTGTAGCGGTCGATGTCGTGCTCCAGCTGCAGCAAGGCGCGCAAGTAGGGGGAATCCGCCAGCTCAACCAAATCACGGTGGTACTTGGCCACGGTGCGCGCGGTGACGGTGCCGATGGCCGAGATACCGAAGGCCGTGAGCCAGCGCTCCAGCGGCAGGGCTTTGGCGGCATCCAGCGCGGCGAGCGCCTTGGCGGCGTTCTTCTCGCCGAAGCGGCGTGGCTCGTCGTCCGAGCCGAGGTTGAGGGCGCCGAGCTCCTGCACGGAGAGGCGGAAGAGATCCAGCGGAGACTGGATGAGGCCGCGGTTGACCAGAGCCTCCGCCACGGTACCGCCCAGGCTCTCGATATCCAGGGCCTCGCGCTTGCAGAAGTAGGTGGTGCGCATGGCGGCCTGCGCGGGACAGGTGAAGTTGGTGCAGCGCCAGGCCACCTGACCCTCCTCGCGGGAGATGGGCGCGCCGCAAACCGGGCACACGCCGTTCACGGCATCGTACAAGCTGTACGGCTCGGCGTCCGCCGGGCGCTTCTCCTTGACCACATGCACCACGGCGGGGATAATTTCACCGCTCTTCTCCATGAGCAGGGTGTCGCCGATGCGGATGTCCTTGCGCTCGATTTCATCCGCGTTGTGCAGCGTGGCGCGGGAAACGGTGGTACCGCTGAGCTGCACGGGCTCCAGCTCCGCCACGGGGGTGAGCACGCCTGTGCGGCCCACCTGGATGGTGATGGCGCGCAGGCGGGTCTCCTTCTGCTCCGGCAGGTACTTGAATGCGGCGGCCCAGCGCGGGGCGCGCGCCGTGGACCCCATGCGCTCGCGCAGGCGGAAATCATCAAGCTTGATCACCGCGCCGTCCGTGCCGAAGCCCAACTTGCGGCGCAGCACGTTGATATCCGCCACGGCGCGGCGCACGGCCTCCATCCCCTCTGCGCGGATGATGGGCTTGTTGCAGGGAATCTGCATGCGGGCGAGCAGGGACTCGTAGTCGTCCATGGTGCGCATCTCCTCTCCCTCGTACACGCCGATACCGTGCGCGAGGAAGCGCAGCGGGCGCAGGGCCACCTCTGCGGGGTCCAGCAGCTTGATGGTTCCGGCGGTGGCGTTGCGCGGATTGGCGAATGCGGGCAGGCCGTCCGCATCGCGCTGCGCGTTCATGGCATCGAAATCCGCCGAGGGCATAAAAATTTCACCGCGCACCTCCAAAACCTTCGGGGCACCCTCCGGCAGGGTGAAGGGCACGCTGCGGATGGTGCGCACGTTCGCGGTGATATCATCGCCCGTGCGGCCGTCGCCGCGTGTGGCGGCATACTCCAGCCGCCCGTTGCGGTACATGAGCGTCACCGCGCAGCCGTCAATCTTGGGTTCCACCACCACCTTGGGCGAGGAAATGCCCAGAGACTTCTCCAGCCCGGCGTAAAAGGCCACCAGCTCGGCATCCGTCTCGCCCTGTTCCGGCTTGTGCTCGAAGATGTCGTCGATGCTCTCCATGGGGCGCGGGTGCGGCACCTTGCGGAAGCCTTCGCTGAGGTCGTTGCCCACCTTCTGGGTGGGGGAGTCGGGCGTCACCCAGTCGGGGTGCGCGCGCTCCAGCTCCTCGATTTCGCGGTAGAGGCGGTCGTATTCCGCATCGCTGATTTCGGGTGTGGCCTTGGCGTAGTACAGCTCGTTGTTGTGGCGCACCACGGCACAAAGGCGCTTGTAGCGCTCCGCGTCCGTCTCCTTCTGGGAAGCTGCAAAATCAAACAAGTCCATCTCCGGGCATGATACCATACACACACCGCCAGTACAAGCCCGCTCTGCGCTTACCAGCCGCCACCGAGGGCGGTGCAGAGGCGTGCCAGGGTGATGCGGATATTCTGGCGTGCGGAGATGATGTTGAGCTCGGAGGAGAGCCAGGCGCGCTCGGCGGAGGCCACGTTGAGGAAGTCGGACTCACCGGCGATGTGGCGGCGCATGGAGAGCTCCGCGGAGAGCTTGTTGGCGGCGCATGCGGCCTCGAACTGCGGAAGCTGGGCGGTGTAGCGCGCGTAGTCGATAAGGCTGTTCTCCACCTCGGCAAAGGCGGAAAGGACCGTCTTGTCGTAGTTGTTCAGGGCGGTGGCGTGGGAAAGTTTGGCCTGTTTGACGCTCTCCCTGAGGGCGACGCGGTTGAGGAGCTGCTGGCTCACGCTGGCACCGAGGTTCCAGGTGGCGTTCTGCCAGAAATGGGAGAAATCGGTACCGGAGCTGGTGCTGGTGCTGCCGGTGAGGGAAAGGCGCGGGAAAAGGTTGGCCACGCTCACGCCCACGCGGGCGCACGCCTGGTGCAGGTTGTGCTCCGCCGCCACAATGTCCGGGCGGCGGCGCAGCAGGTCGCTGGGCAGCCCGGTGGGCACGGTGGGAATGCGGTTGTACACCTCCGGCGCGGGCATGGTGAGGTTGATTTTGTCCACCGTGGTTCCCAGGTAGGTGGCCAGCGTGTTCTCGCAGGTCTTGATGTTGGCCTCGTAGACGGGAATCTGGCTGCGGGTGGAGGCGATGGTGGCGGTGGCCTCCGAGAGGTCGAGCGAGGAATCGAAGCCGGTTGCGTGGCGGGCGGAGGTTGCGGCGTAGGTGCGCTCCTGGTAGGCGAGCTGCTCCTTGGCGATGCGCAGGCTCTCCTGCGCGGAAATCCACTGGAAATAAATGACGGCAATGCTGGATGCCAGGGCCGTGCGCGTAGCGGCGGCGGCAGCCTGGGCGGAACCGAGCGCCGCATATGCCGCTTCCACCTCCCTGCGGGTACCGCCCCAAATATCCGGGGTCCAGGATGCGGAAAGGCCGCCGTTCCCGCGCCCGTGGCTGGTGCTGGTATTGTAGCTGCCGGAGTTGGAGCCGCCGAAATTGCCGGAAACGAACGGGAACAGGTCCGCCTTCATGGCACGCAGGCTGGATTCCGCCCGCGCAATGTTGAGCGCGGCGTTGATCATGTCTTGGTTGGCGGCGAACCCGGTCTCAATCAGGGAGTCCAGCTGGGGGTCGCCGAAGGCGTGCCACCAGGTCTCCAGCACATGCTGGTCCGTGGCGGGGGGCATGGCGTTCACCCAGCTTTCCGGCAGCCCCTCGAAGGATGCGCCTTTGAAATCGGGCCCCACGGCACAGGAGGCCAGGAGCAGTGCGGTGATTGCCGGGAGAAAACGTGCTTTCATAGTGAAAATGGAGAAAAGGGGAGAAATTATTCGTGGTGAAGGGCATCGATGGGGTCCAGCCTGGAGGCCTTGTAGGCGGGGTACCAGCCGAAGACGATGCCGATGACGGCCGCCACGGAAACGGCGAGCATCATGGCGGCGTAGGAGGTGGCGATGGGCCAACCGGCCTGCGCGCTGATGATGGAGGAGGCCATGTGCCCGAGCAGAATGCCCAGAAGGCCGCCCACCAGGCAGAGCAGCACGGATTCCAGCAGGAACTGCTGCATAATGTCGCGCGGGCGGGCACCCACGGCCATGCGCAGGCCGATTTCACGCGTACGCTCGGTAACGGACACGAGCATGATGTTCATGATGCCCACGCCGCCCACCACCAGGGAGATGAAGGCCACGGCCATGAGCAGGGTGGTCATGGTGTCCGAGATGCTGGTAACCATGCTGGAAATCTGGCCGCGGTCGAACATCTCGAAATCATCCAGCACGCCGGGGGCCAGGTTGTGCTCGCGGCGCAGCACCTGGGTGATTTGCTCCATGGCGGGCTTGGCGTTCTCCTTGTCCTTGATCTTGATGATGAGGTTGTCCACCGTGCGGGTGCGCAGCGGGTGGGGCGCGGAGCTGTAGGGCTGCAGCTCACACCCGGCGTAGAAGTTCACGGCAGAGGTGGAATAGGTGCTGGTGGCGGAGGGTTTGGTGGCGTTGGACGCGCCGCCGCGCATGATGGCGGCTTCGCGAGAGGCTCCCATCAGGCGGGTGCGGATACTCGTCCACGGCAGGATGATGGTGTCGTCCTTGTCGTTGCCCATGTCCGCGCCCTTTTCAGCGAGCACGCCGATGATGGTGAAAACGACGTCTTTGATGCGGATTTCCTGGCCCACGGGGTCCTTGCCGGCAAAGAGCTCCTTGGCAATGGTCATGCCGATAAGGCAGACGCGGGCGGAATTGTCCACCTGTTCCTTGGTGAAGCTGTGGCCGTTGGCAATCGTCCACCCCTCAATCTTGGGATAATCCTCGTTGCCGCCCACAATGGAACCGGGGCTCCAGTTCTTGTTGCCCACAATCACCTGGCCGGAGGCGCGCACCATGGGAGAGGCGAGCAGCACCGTATCCTTGCATTCGCGCAGGATGGCGGTGGCATCCTCCGGGAAAAGGGAGGCGCGGCCACCCTTGCCGGAATTGACGCCTGTGGTGCTTATGGATGCACCCCAGACGTTGACGACATCTGCGCCGAGTGAGGCCACCTGAGTGGAAATCTGCTCCTTGGAGCCCTCGCCGATTTCACGGATGGCCACCACGGCGGCAATGCCGATGACGATGCCCAGGATGGTGAGCACCGCGCGCATGGGGTTGCGCACGAGGCCGCGGAGACAGGTTGTGAGGAGTACCCAGGGTTTCATTTCGTGAGCTTGGCGGAAAGTTCAGTGGCCACGCCCTCGGTGATGAGGCCGTCGCTCATGCGGATGGCGCGGTCTGTGAAGGCCGCAGTCTTGGGATCGTGCGTCACGATGATGACGGTGAGCCCCTGGTCGCGGTTCAGGTCGCGGAACATGTTCATCACCTCCACAGAGGTGGTGGAGTCCAGGTTGCCTGTGGGCTCGTCCGCCAGCAGGATACCGGGGTTGTTGATGAGGGCGCGGGCAATGGCCACGCGCTGCTGCTGGCCGCCGGAAAGCTGTGCGGGGGTGTGGTGCATGCGGTCCTCCAGGCCCACCAGGCGGATGAGCTTGAGCGCGTTGGCGCGGATTTGCGCCTGTGAGAGCGCCGGGTGGTGGTAGGCGGCGGGCATCATCACGTTCTCCAGCGCAGAGGTGCGCGGCAGCAGATTGAAGTTCTGGAACACGAAACCGATGCGCTCGTTGCGCAGCGCAGCGCGCTGGTTCGCGTTCAAGTTCGCCACGTTCCGTCCGTCAATCCAGTATTCCCCGCTGGAGGGGCGGTCCAGGCAGCCCAGCAGGTTCATGAGCGTGGACTTGCCGGAACCGGATGCACCGGTGAGCGAGACAAACTCGCCGTCCTCGATGGTGAGGGAGATTCCCTTGAGGACGGGAAGGTCAATCTCGCCCACATGGTAGACCTTGGTGATGTCCTTGAGCTCAATCACGGCTTGTCCTGGGTTGTATTAAAAGTGGGGGGGCCTGTTGCGCTGCTTGACGTTCTGGCCGGGCTTGGCCTCCACGCCACCGGCACCGCGCTGGTTGCGCTCCGGCATCTTGGGGCGGAAGAGGTTGCCGCCCTGGCCACCGGCCTGCACGCCTGCGGCACCGGACGGGATGGTGATCTCCAGCCCGTTCACAATTTCATCCCCCGGAGCCAGGTTCTCCCCCTCCAATGGGGTGACAATGCTGCGCGTGCCGTCGCTCTCGCCGCGGCGCACCTTCACGGGAGCCACGTGGTGGTCATCCACCTTGCGCCACAGGGTGGCGGAGGAGTCGGAAGCATCACCGGGCTGCGGAAGGGTGGCCTGGGGGGCGAGCATCTCGGGCTTGGGCTGGAAATCAAAGGCGGAATCCGGCACCAGAAGGGTATCCTTCACCTCGCGCACAATAAAATCCGCGTTGGCGCTCATGTAGGGCAGCAACTTGCGCTCCGGGTTCTCGATATCGATTTCCACGATATAGGTGACCACGTTGGAGCTCATGGTGGCGTTGGGGCGGATCTTGTTGACGGTTCCGGTGTAGTTCTCATGCGGGCGGGCATCCACGGTGAAACGCACCTCCTGGCCGGGGTGGACCTTGGCGATATCCGCCTCGTTCACGCTGGCCCAAATCTGCATCTTGGAGAGGTCTCGCGCCACCAGGAAAAGGGTGGAGGCGCTCATGTTGCTCACCACGGTCTGGCCCACGTTCACCTGGCGCACCACAATGGTGCCGTCCACCGGGGAGGAGATGTTCGTGTAGTCGCGGTTGCGCAGCTCGCTCTTGAGCTGGGCCTGCGCGCTGAGCAACTGGGCGTTGGCGCTTGCCTGCTGGGCCTTGGCGGTCTCCAGCTGGGCCAATGCGCTCTCCATGTTGGCGGCAGAGGTTTCGGCGGCGGTCACGTACTGGTCGTAGCTCATCTGGGAGAGGGCATCACCCACGCCGAGCTTCTTGGCGCGCTCCAAGTCGCGGTCTGCCTTGTTCTTGTTGGCCTTGGCCTGGGAGATGGAGGCCTTGGCCTGCTCCACGCTGGCGTTGGAGTTGAGGATTTGGGCCTTGGCCTGCTCCACGCTGGCCTCTGCGCGCTGAATGTTGAGCTCCACGATGGTGTCGTCGATGCGGGCGAGCATCTGCCCGGCCTTCACCTCGCTGCCGTAGTCGATGCGGCGGCCCTCGGTGTCGGTACCGAACTCCTTGATTTCACCCGTCACCTGGGCACCCACGTCCACAAGCTCGCTGGGCTCCAGGGTGCCGGTGGCCTGCACCTTGTTCACAAAGTCACCCTTCACCACGGAAACGGTGCGGAACTTGGGTGCGTTCTCATCGCTTCCGGAACGGGTGAACCAATATACCACCGCTCCTATGACGAGCAGTGCCAGAACAATCCATTTGATAGATGTTTTCACGTGTAAGGAACAGGCTGAATGGACAAGTGGCGCCACCGGTTTTCGATTGCACCGCCACGGGGAGGAACGCAGGCGCCGCATGAAATTCCACTCATGCTGACACAGACGCACATCCGTGCGCGGGTATTTTACCACATACGGCCTGCCGTTTCAACTTCAAACGGCGGGGAAGCGGAAAATTTGGCGGTTGTAACTGGTAGTGAGGAGGTAGTTGCGCTCCTCGTGCTGCTCCATCATGCTGGAGACCACAAAGCTGCGGAAAGAGGAAACGGGGCTGTCTGCATCCGTGATATCGAAAATGGTACCGCTATCCCTGGAGATGAAGGTGATTTCCCGCCCCACGATGATGGTGCAGGCCGCCACGGTACGGCGGCCGGGGTTGCGCTCCAGGGTGAGCATGTAGAGCTCCTCCACCAGCATCATGATACGGAACATGGTTTCCTCCCCCACATGGTGGATTTTCAAAAATTCCTCCACATGGCGGCGCAGGTTGAAGATGCTTTCCACGCTCAACACCAAGTCGCACGAGAAGGAGTTGAACCCGTCGTCCTCCAGCAGCAGGGGGAACTTGCGCCGCCCGTGACGCCACAGCACATAGCCGGCGGTCAGCACCAGCGTGACCACCGGTGCCAGCGCCACGCCCAGCCACACACCGCGCAGACCGAACATCTCCCCGCACCACAGCGGCAGAATCAGGCTGGCCGCCAAATCGCGCACCAGCAGAATGCCCACGCTCAGTTTCACACGCTCAATCATCAGGTAGTAGGAGGCATACAGGTACAGCAGGGAATACGCCAGCGGGATGGGTGTGAGCAGGCTCGCGGCGAACTTCACCTCCGCCTCCTGAACGGGGGCGTCTATGTTGAACACATCCGGCAGCCATTCTGCCCCGAAATACAGGAGGGCGGACAGGAAAACACCCTCCATCACCGCCCATTTGGTGGCCAGGCGCATGGCCTTGCGAATGCCGATGCGGTTTTCCTCACCCCTGCACACGCCCACCAGCGGCTGCACCGCCTGGCCTATGGCATCCGTGATCACGCACGCATCCACCAGGCTGATTACCACGGTGAGCACGGGCAGGTAGGCCTCCCCCGCCCCGTCCAGACCAATGACGTACTTGGTAAGCACCAGCGCGAACAGGCCGGAGTAGAACAGGGGGAAAGCGTCGTCCAGGCTGTATTTGGCGTTGTAGATGAAATCCCTCCACTTGAAATGCCAGCGGAAGCGCATGGAGTTGCAACCGCGCAGGAAATGCACCAGGCACACTGTGCAGGCAAGCGCACTGCTGCACGCCAAACCCAGGCTGATGCCGCCGATACCCATCACCGAGCCCAGGCAGCAGGGGAAAATGATGTTGCCGGCCAGCTGCACGCCCACCGCCACGCTGCACACACGCGCATCGCCGTCGTTGTACACCATCGAGGTCAACAGCGAGAGCAGCGGGTCCACCGCCAGAAGCAGCACCAGGTACCGCCAGTATTCGCAGAAAAGCGGGTGGAGCCTCTCAGATGTCCCCATGAACCCGTAATAGGCATCACGCCCGAAATAAGCCAGCAGAGCCAGCACCGCTCCGGATGCCACCGCAAAAATCACCGCCTGGCCGAACTGGCGCTGCGCCTCGGCATGGTCCTCGCGCCCCATCTCGTACGAGTACCGGTAGCACGCCCCCGTGGCGTTGAGCATACTCACCAGCATGCCGAGCGCCAGAACCGGAATGGTGAGGTTGAGCACGGACACGCCGTCCTCGTCGAAGAACTGGCCGGCTATCACCATGCCGGCCAGCACCATCACAATGTCCGCCAACCGCTGGAAGGTGGATGCTGCAAGCAACCGCCGCATCTCATGCGAGCAAAACTGTACCCCGGAGCCGAACATGGAATCCACCCCCTTGTACCACAAATGGCGGAAACATGAAAGGCGAAACCGCGGCAGATATGTGTGCGCAGCCCCCCCGCGCCCTGCTCCGCGCCCTGCATGTCTTGATTTTGCTTGAAAAGCGCGGGCAATGCGCTACAATAACGCAGAAAGCCCAAATCATGAAATCCGCCATCCTCCATACCGCTATCGTTCTGGGTGCCGCCTTCACGCTCGGTGCTTGCTCCCAGGGAAACGGCGCGCTCAGCCAGTCCGCCGTGCGCGCCACGCTTGCCGCCAAGACGCTCATGGTCACGCCCTGCACGCCGGAGTGGCTGCAGGACGGCACCCAACAGCACCGCCTCAGTGATACGGAGCGCGCGCTGCTGCGCCGCATGCTCAAGAACGCCGAGGTGCGCGAGATTCCCGATTCCATGTACCGCTCGGCGGAAAAGGGCAACCGCGCCGATTCCACCGACAAGCTTTTCTACATCTACGGCAGCAACGGCCAGTGTCTCGGTGCGCGCGTGATTGACAAGCGTGTGATGCTGGACGACCTCCAGCTCGACAAGGAGACCCAGGAGGACATCTACAAACTGCTGCGCCCGCATTTGAAGCGACTCTTCCAGAACAGCCTCTGAACGCCACCGTTGTGATGCCGGAGGAAGCGCCACCCTGGGAGCTGCTGGATACCGCGGCGGCGGAGCTTGCCGCCATGCCGGCGGATATACGCGGCACGGTGCACCCGCAGGCCACCGTGGCAGGTGTGCTGCAGCTCGGGGAAGGCTCATGCATCCTCCCCGGAACGGTCATCGAGGGCCATGTGCGCATTGGCCGCAACTGCACGGTGGGCCCGCACGCCTATATCCGCGGCTGCACGGTGATAGAGGACAACTGCCGCATCGGCCATGCGGTGGAGGTGAAAAGCAGCATCATCCGCAGGGGAACCTGCGTGGCGCACCTTTCCTACGTGGGAGACTCCATTCTGGAGGAGGACGTGAACCTGGGCGGCGGGTGCATCTGCTCCAATTTCCGGCATGATGCAGGAAACATACGCATGCCGCACGGCGGCGTGCTCACGGACAGCGGGCGAAACAAGCTCGGCTGCGTCATCGGCGCCCACTCGCGCATCGGCTGCAACTGCACCATCCTGCCGGGGCGTGTACTCCCCCCCTGCTCCGCCACCCAACCGGGCAGCGTGGTCAGGTGAGCCTTGGGCGCGGAGTGTTGAATTGCCATTGTACAATGAAACAGAACCGCCCCGCAGGAAATCTGCGGGGCGGCCTGTTCATGCCTGTGATGCGGGGGCTCAGGACTCTGCGCAGAGAATCTTCACAAAGCCGGCCTCCTGCAGACGCGTGGCGCCGCATGCGAACTTGGCGCGCACCTGCAGGGTTTCGTCCAGGTCGTCTCTCACGGAGATACGCACCTTGAAATCATCCCAAATGCCGAAGGCTGCGCGGCTCTTGACCCAGGCAAGGCAGGAGCGGATGTCATCGTCGTCAATCGGGAGTTGCTCCGTGCGGATGATGCGGAATCCCATAAAGGAATCCAGCTTGCCCTCTGCCAGGGCACGCACGGTGTTGTACTCGTAGCTGGAGACTTCCGGCTGCTGCAGCAGGGCGTTGATCTGGCTGCTGGTGCAGGCGAGCACCAGCTCATCGCCGTAGGCGCGGCGCTCCTCGTTCCAGGCTTCCGCCTTCATGAGCATGTTGAGCGCCTTGCGCAGCTTGCCGAGCGTCAGGTTGCTGTCCGCCGGGGTGCCGCTCTCCACGTAGTCCTCCTCAATGGTCTGCTCATCCGGGAAGGTGACGGTGGTGGCACCTGTCTCCCCGGTGTGTGCGGTTCCCAGGAACTCGGAAATCATCACGGAGTCCATGGTGCGCCCGGCGGCGGCGCGCAGGCCCTCAATGGTCTTGCTCACCGGCACATCAATGTTGGCGAGCTTCTTGGAGTCGTACTCGTCGAAGCCCACCGCATTAGTGCATTTGTTTTTTATAGCCTCGTAATGCCTTGTTTTTCTATGTGTTGTGGAGATATGAGCAGGAGGGCGTATGAGCCAAAATTGCAAAAAATGACCCATTTCCCGACAAAAAATTGCAACTTTTTTGCAACGAAGGCTTGCACGCCGCCGAGTGCCGTGCTACGCTGGTCACAACCCCCAAAACAACCAGCCATGAAAATCACCTACAATGCCGAAAAGAATGCCTACGTCATCATCTACAAGGACTACTCCAAGGTGAAGCAGGGCATGAAGTACCCCTACGGTCGCAAGCAAGTGAAGAGTGAGACACCGAAGCCCACCAAACGAGAGCAAGCGGCGCGGATAAAGGAGCTGAAAAAAGAGTACGCCAAAATCGAGCTTGCCACCGATGAGATTGAAGTGTTGCATGGTGCAATCAACGAAGCCAAGGACGCCGTGCGATACCTAGAGTCGTTGCCTCAATCTGCCATCTGTATCAGCAAGAATGAGGACGTTATAAAGCAGGAGACACGCCGCTTCCAGCTCTTTGTTGACTACCTGAAAGAACACCGCAAGGGGATGAAGCTGCACGAGCTAGACGACAAGCTTGTGGAAGATTTTGCAGCGTCATTGGAGCCGTACTCGTACAACACGTTCTGCGACATTCTCAACCGCGTGGACGTGGTACTGCGCGGCGCGCTAAAGGAGTTCAGAGGCTCTGCGCTGAAATACTACAATCCGTTCAGCGGCGTTAGATTTAAGGAGCTGCGAGAGGAGCAGCATGGCAATCGCCGCAGTATCTTCTCCCAGTCAGATCTCCAGTTCATTCTTGCCAAGGCTAAGGACAAGAAAGACGTCAACGGGCGCGGGTACACAATGACACCCGAACGCATTTTCCAGCGTTATGCCATCGTTTACCTGATGATGGTTACAGGGTGGCGAATCGGAGACGTGGTAGGCTTGCGCTGGGAAGAAGTGGATATGGAGCGGCGGGTAATCACCAAGATTTTCAAAAAGACTGCTAAGAAGCAGATACACGCGCGCCTTTATATCACGGACAAAATGCATGAGCTGCTGACAGAAGTGAAGACTCTATGCCAGCCAAAAGATGGAGACTCACCGCTCCTGTTCCCTTTGCGCCGCTGTGGAGTGAAGCCTCAAAACCTGAACAAGTCGGCTATGCAGAATGTGCGAAATTTCCTCCTGTCTTGCATAAAGCACTTGGGATTGTTTGCGGCTATCGACACAAAGTTCAATCGCCGCTTCTTTGCGTATAGCCCACACTCTCTCCGAGCCACCGCCATCACAGTTCTCACGCAAGGTGGCTTTAACGAGTCGATGATTAATTATCTCGTTGGACACTCGCCGCGCACCGTAGAGGAGCGGCACTACCTAAAGTTTGACCTTGACCCCCAAAAGTCCACGGCGGGCATGCTTGAGTATATGGAGCAGTATATCGGCGCGCGGTATCTACACGAAGAAAATCAGCGGCGAGACTACCTTGCACGGCTGAACAAAGAGACGCAGAGCAAGACACAGCGAGAAGCCGAGAGGATAGCCAGGGAGCTGGTGATTAAAAAGACCTTGGAGAGCATGGGATATAGTTCGGTGGACAGCTTTAAGAGTGACGTGAGCAGCACCGTTGACACGGGCGCAAATGATGAGGCGTTGCGGCTTGCACAGGAAGTGATGAAAGACAAGCAAAGGGTGAACACAATCATGTCCGACTTCTTCTCACAGGTGCTGGAAAACGTGTCGGCGGCTGGGGAAGATGGCAATGCAAAGCAGCTCACAGGCAAGCAAGATTTGATAGAGTAGACGCGCCGCACAGGTGCAAAAAAAAGGGGAGTTCACCTTGCGGCTGCTCCCCTTGATTGTGCTTTGCCTTGCCCCCATGATTCATTTGAGCGACTTTATTACTTCGTATTTGATAATGATATAGCCATCGTCATCTGTGTAACTCTCACTGTTCTCTTCTCTAGTATATACACTAGGCGCATTCTTTGCACGTCCTTGCTCACATAATTTGTCGTAGACGTACCTTATGTATTTTGGGTTGACCTCACTGACTTGGAACTTCCAATCTCCGTCAGTGTGTACACTCATAAACCCAAGTCCCAACTTTTCCTTCAATATTTCGTGATTCCAGTCTTTTGCTCCTTTGGTGTAATCCATAATCGCCATATATAACGCATCCCGTATTTCTTCATCCTCTGTATCAACACCTCGCGCGGCCATCTCGTTAATTTCCTCAATGTACCTAATTGCGTTGTAGATACAGTCGATATCCCTACAGGACTCATCGTCTATCCATTCGGCGTACCAATTATTTTTCTTGTTAGTTACTTGCTTTGCTTCCGGCTGCCCTGCGTTCAGGTCAACCCCGTTTTCAGTGACGCTCGCGGCGTCGTGTTCGATTTCGTTCATAAGGTCGATATTGTACCACACCCGACCCAATTTGTAAAGCAAAAAATGCTCCGAAATAGCAAAATTTGGAAATTTCCTATTTTTCGTATAAAAAATAAAACGCCGATTCCATGCGGCTTCCCAGTCTCGGCAGTCGTTACTCCTTGAAAAAAAGTGACTTTCGACGAAAAAAAGACTTGCATACTGGAATAATTCCAGGTAAAGTATCATCATAGGGCGAAAGACGTGTTGCCCTGCTTCAACAACAAAACAGAAAAGACTATGCAAGAGGAACAAGAAATTATCAAATTCATTAAAGACCTGTTCGACGTGTGTGGCATTGACTACAGCGAGACTATGGACGGATTGCCATACGTCACACTTGATGCTGGTGGTGGTGCATATTGCTGCATTGACATTTATCCAGATGAAGTGGTTGACATGACCATACTGCCAGACAAGCTCATTCTTGTACAGCGTGAGCCAAGTGGTAGACAGTATGAGTTGGAGTTCCCACGTGGTTGAACGGGTGAGCGCGTGCGTTAATGCGTGCGCGCCCTGATGGGTGAGCAAGGGTACAGAAGATAGCTTGCACTTTGGAAGAACAGCATGGTCAACGGGTGGACGCACTCTAAAACATGTGGCGAAGCTGGTATTACTTGGAAAGATGCATATCACCTGCAACTAGGCTCATTCATCAGGGCGTTCACAGAGTACAAACAACTTGCACTCGCGCCCTGCAAAAAGAAACAAAAATAGAAAGGAAATCCCAAATATGAGAACTAAGAAGAACAACACAAAGAACAACACGGTTGAAGTCGCCACGCTGTCACAGATTGTAGAGCGCGTGACTGACGCTGCCATACAAGACACAATCTCACTCGCGGAGCTGTTCAAAGCACCTGCGGAAGATAGGTTCAAGCTCGTTGCAGAGAACGAGCAGTTCATCAAGAACGTCTTGCGCCGTGCGCGTATACACCGCACTTCACCGCTTGCTATGCTGGTCGGGCGTGAGTCCATCAAGTACGTCAAAACGCTCTTTGCCAAGTAAAGCCATGATGACCGTGCTACTACTGAAAAATCCCTATGGGGATGGCAAGTCTAGGCTCTTCCCCATAGACGATGAGAAAATGCCTAATCTGCGCCGTGAGATTGCCAAGTTCTTCCACCGTGAGCCCACGCATGGCTTGCATTTCACCTACGTTGATTTCCCGCTGGGACAGGTGGTTATCACGGCAGAGCTGGCAGAGCGCATGGAAGAATACCGCTACGACATTGCACACGCCCTTGAGGAACACCGCTTTTGCAACTGGGGATTGACAAAGGGGTCTGACTGGTGGGCAAACTTCCGCGCCCTTAAAAGCGGTGAGCGTATTCTGTCAGAGTGGGAGATAGGCGGTGAGCGCGTGTGGATTATTACAGACGCAGAGAACGATGAGGGCAAGCGTGAGCATACCACCATCATGCGACCGTCTGACTACTAGTGCCACCATATAGAAACGCAGGGAGGAGTCCATCAGGACTCCTCTTTTTTTTCTTCGTTTGTGGTCTTGCTTTTCCTCTCGTATTTCTTTCTGATACCGAGTTCAGAGTTAGAGAAGAACAACGTGAAAAAATCTCGCTGCTCATCTGTCCACAATTTGCCCTTGCACGTTGGGGCAAGTTTTTTCAGGTCTGCATAGGTGTTCACGTTGAGCTTGTCTAGGTACTCAATCAGGGCTTGTTTCTCTGCCTCATCGAACAAGTCAGACGCGAGTATCTTTGCGTCCATTTCTTCCCACTCTGTTTCAAACTCGTCCATGCTCACGGTCTTTTGTAGCTAAACCCGATGATATTCTCCAGCGGCAAATAACCTTCTAACGTGTCAAGCGTGATATGAGTGAGCAGACCTTCTTCAACTTGCGGTGGGCAGTCGCTCTCGTCCAACTTCCTTAACCTGTTTTGCAGCTCTGTGAGCAAGGGTGGATAGCTTGTCGTGTACGTTTCACCAATCCTGCGCGCATTGTGCTCCGCTGCATAGGTCAGAACCTCGTCAATCTCCTACTCTGTCACTTCAAGTGAGCAGTTTTGCAAAGTCTCTCGCATGCTGTCGCACGCCTGTTTCAATTTTTCCCTTGTCATGTCCTTAGTGTTTCTTCGTTGTGTTGTAGAGCAGCGCGGTTGTGATAATGTTACTGATGATGAGTCCAGCGATTGTCAAAAATGCAAATGTTTCCATACACAGATATTTATCCAAAATCGTCATCGTGCGTTTTTATCGGCATGCGCGTCTTTGAACTTTTGCGTGTTGAACCACACGCGCTCCTTGAACTCTTGCGCTTTACCGATATTGAAGCTCGTCACAGGTCTGTAATATCCCATGACCCTTGTGAAAATCAGACACTCGTTGCGCTCGTTCTCGTACTTCTTCAAAATTTCCTAGTTGTTCTTCTTTGTCATATACCCATGGACAAAAAGGGAAAAATAATCACACCCACGAACCAGCTCCCATGTGAATGAGTGCGCCCTTGTTCTTCCATTGAACGTGCGTGATTTGGTCGCGGTGTAGAATGTTCGACTTTATCCCAAGCCGCTGCAACGTGCTTCTCAAAAACTCCGGTCCATAGGCTGCAAGCAAATTGTCAACGCACGACTCGTCCAAGTTTTGCGTCTGCTCACGCCATGCCTGTTTCAAAGCGTCCAACTTTGTGAACTTGTCTTGCACGCCGATGAAGCCTGTTCCCTCTTTGTGCCTGTCCCAGAATTCACCCATACAGAGCAATGACGAGCCTTTGAAATTGATGGCGGGTGTGTGGTGGCAGAGCATATCGGTATCTAGGTAGCACTCACCAGGATTAAGCACAATCATGCGGAAATAGTCGCTCAAAAGCACGCTTCTCCGCACGGTGGGGGCTAACTTGTCTGCGAGAAGCCACAATCCTTCGTCTGGATATGCCCTCCTAAGCGTTTGTTCGCTCCAAAGGGTATACCCTACCCCCAAACGCTCGCAAGCCGTTTTAAGGCTATCCACGCACGTTTTTTCCAAGGGCGGCATTTCCGAGCCTCCGATCCAAATCTGATGAACTGTTGTAGGGTGCTTCATAAAGTCGAGATTTTGCGCTGTGCCGTGGGGTTTCCCTTGCCGCCGTTCACCCACGTTCCGTCACCCGCATGGAAAATTGCAGAGCGCGGGTCGTGTGAGCTGCATAGCTCGTAGGGCATGCGCTGGACGGTCACTCCAGTTGCGCCGAACAAGTGTGGCAGATAATGCCGCACGAACGCAGGACCTAGGTACGAAATCAACGACCACTTGTGCTCAATAAGCCATCCAGCGTTCGCCCTGCATTGCTCGAAAGAGTCCAGCCACGTCTTTTTGAGTCTGTCTGTTGCCAGCTCTGTGAAAAATCGCGCGTATATGCGCCCCTTGTCACCGTTGCAGACCGTGACGCATGTGTTCAGGTTGTTTCTTGCGGTCTGCTCCGAGCAAGTGAACACACCATCAGCGTCAGGCAATGCGGGGAACGTGTCGGTGGTGATGAGAACGTCTGTGTCCATATAGACTCCACCATCCTGTAAGCACCAATAGCGGAAGAAGTCACTAAGCATGCTGCCGAACATTGATTTGGGGAGATACCGCTTAGCGCGGCGCAAGGACTCTTTCAAGTTCTCGTCCTGTATCTCTGCCAGCAGCATTGACAGGTCGTACAGGTGGTACTCATATCCCGCCGCCGTTGCCTTGTCTCGTAGGTCGTCAATCTCTTTCTGCACGTTGTCGGGTATACTGCCCTCCCATATCTAAAAAAGTTTTTTCATACCCTGCTATTTATCCCAAAATCACCGTCAGCGGGATGGTCCATTGATGAATGCTGACTGCGCGTGACAAGAGGCATAAACGAGGAATTGCCACGGGTGGAGCTGGTTGATTGGCTGAATGAACAGGTACTTTCCACATCCTATATCCACCTTTGCAGTACGAGCTTTAGGACGTGTTTCGGTGCGGTTGTAGCATGCGCGGTACGTTTCTTCATCGTAGAACTCAACACCGCTGGCAATGCCTATTCCAACGCGGTTGCAATCACCATACGAGCATTGGAAAGTGTCGTAGACGAACGTGCCGCCTAACTCTCCGATATTTTGCACCATCGTTGACAATCCCTAGTCACCTGCCACGGTGCGTGACCAATGTGATGAACTGCCCCTGTCACTCAATAAGCCTTCGTCAATGCGTATGGTGTCGGTATTGTGCCATCCCCAGCTTCGTGCGATAGGTAGTGCGAAAGCGTTGTTTTCGTTGGTGATTTTATAAGCCCAAGCGGGCGGACATGAAGAACCGCATGCAAGCTGATTGTCCACTTCAACGGTTGCCAGCCTACGCCAAATCACGCCGGATTTTCCGCAGTACGGCTACCACAAACAAGTCGGCATGACACCCTGTGTGGTGATACAAGTGCGTATGCGTGTCGGCGTACCGTATGAGTCAACGTCTATTCTATCCCAAACGTATTTTTTGCCATCCGTTGGAAATTGAGACGTGCATAGCCACCTGTAACCCTCGGCACCGAACGTGCCACGTCCTGTGACACCTGAATGACCTGAACGCACTTTCCACGCCTCACTTCCCTAGTCGTACTCAAACTTCAGATTGCCTACTTCGTGTTCAGTAATGCTAAGCTTGACAGGTCCATTGAAAATCGGAGACGTAGCAACACAGATTTCGCTCGGTGACAATGCGCTTGACTCTATGCCACCGAAGCTGATACCACCTTTGCCCACGTCCTCCATATTTGGACGATTTTGCATGGCGTTCAACTTCGCAGCCGTGATTGTTTCGTTAGGTGTCCAAGTATACATTTTTCTTACTAAAGGAGTTGAAAGGGAAATTATGGATTAGGCTCTTTGTCAGGGACTTTGAGTTTCAGTCCTACTGGCAGTTGTGACGGTGATGTGAATTCTTCTTTGTGAGTAAAGGTGCGCGTGATGGTGTACGTCTTGCTCGTGCGCTCTCCGTCTTTGACTGGTCCATCTGCATTGCCCCTGCCAGTCGTTGAAATGACGATTGTTCCCTTTGCAATCTCGTTCCCATATTTCTGCATTTGAGTACCAGTCAGCTCGTCCTCTTCGTCTTGCATTTTCTCAAACTTCTTTGCCGATACTACCCACTACTCACTCCAACTGTGCGTGAGGACTAGGACTCTTTCTTGCATAAGCCTGTTGTATGCCAAGGAGTTTCTGCTGATGGGGTTGATGTGAGATATATCCCATCCTTGAATATCGCTGTGAGTGCTAGTCTGCTCAAACTTTCGTAGCTCTTGCGTCTTTTCTCCAGTACCGTCAGACATGGTGATGACGTCTCCAAGGAAGTGGTCACCATCGACAAGGAGCTTGTATGCAGATATTGTCCAAGGGTCGATGAGTTGTTTGCCGTAGTACGAGAAGGGCAACCAGTTTTTCGTGTCCTCCCACTCGATTTTCCACTTGTCATTGGTGAGCTGCTTGTCTTTCTTCATGCTCCACAAATCATAGTCGGTGTTGCCCTCACCATCAGAGCCGAAGTCTGCTTCTTCTTTCGGTGTCTCACCGCGCGGCTTCATCTTCACCTGCAAAACCGTGACGCTGATATTCCCCAGCGGTTCACCATCCTGCGACAAGGTGACTTGCACGCCGTTTCCGCCCGCCTGTGTGGGCTCGGCTGGGAAGCGTGAGAGAATGTCGTTCACCACACTTTCGCCGCCTTTGTAGTTGTAGGTCACGGCGTCACCGCCAAGTTCCCATCCTTTTTCTTCCAAGTAGGACGCGCTCGGTTTCTGCCAATGCCCGACAACACCGCTTCCGCTGTCAGATTGCAGCTTGCCGAACTTCTTTATAGGCTTCAAATAATCTGCACCTATCTCGCCAAGGGGGTCAATTATCGTACTCATTTAAAAATCCTCCAATCTAGGTATCGGCAACACGTTTCTTCGGGCTTCTTCTTTGCCGTGCCACGCCGAACGGTCATCGTTGCTTGCGGTTGCCCTGTCTAGAACGTGAAGTCGTAGAAAGTAATGCGTTCGCCGTGACCTTCCGTTCCTAAGTCTGCATTAAAGCATGAGGCGTCATGCATGACGCTGCAATCATCACCGTGGATAATCGTTTCTGCATAGTCGGCGCATTTGAGATAAAGCGGCCAAAACGCCCATCCAGTAGGCGGGTCACTCCAAGATTTGGCCAACGACTCAAAGCCGCCAATCTTTCCCCACGTCTTTATCTGTTTCTGTGACATTTCTATCTTTAAGTTGAAAAGGAAAATTAAAGTGACTCAATAAACTTGTTCAGCCGCTCGTTGTCACATGCGCGCTTCTTCCAGCGAAGCTCATTGCCCTCCCATTGCAGCTTGAAAGCTAGAACTTGCAAGACCTGATAGAACGGCAACGAGCGGATATAGTCCAAGTGCCATCCTGTCTCGCACGCGATTAGTGACATGAGCCACACTAAGAACGACTGACTCAAACTTTTTTTGGTGACTTGCGCGCCTTGTTCTTCACCGTCTCCACCATCGAGCCTTGAATTAGTCCTTGCTGATGAAGCAGCTTGTTCAAGTTGTCTGCAATCTCGTCAACGCTCATGTCTTTGCCCCACAATACGGCGTCCTTCTTTACGCTGTCAGGGTCGGTGTAGAGTGCGTCAACAATGCTGTAGAGCTGCGAGTCATCCACGCTGTGAATGTAAAACAGTTCAAGCAAGTTCTCCACCGAGTCTGTGAACTGCGCGTTGCCTACACCAATGAGCGTGCCGACAAGCGGGTTGCCTAGTCTCTCCAAGATTGCAAGCGTGCCGATGGTTATTGGACGCATTTGCGTTTCCGTCTCGCCGTGTGGGAGACACATTTCATTTTCGATAATACTGCGATTCATAATTGACCTAAAATTGTTTTTTAACCTGTGACGGGAACGCCCTTGACCGGAACAATGTTGCCGGCGACTACAGACGTGAAGAAGTTTTGAATTTGCGTGCGCGCCTGATTCCACCGCTGGTCGTAGGTGTCATAGCTCTGTTTAAGCTCTGCCAGCTTCTACGCTGCTTGCTTCTACTCGTTCAGCAACTCTGCTTCCTTTGTGGAGACGTCGCTCACGTTTAGGTTGCCCCACTTCTTGCGGAAAATGCCGTGCGCTTCTTCGTCTTGGATGACTTGCTTTGCCTGTTGCATGCGCTCCAGCTTTGCGGTCACGGTGTCGTAGTCTTTCTGTGCGTCTGTAATTTGCTTGCCGATACTTGCCTTGCCCTCGATATACTGCTTCGTCTCGGCAGTCTTTGCTTGCAATGCGGCGTCCGCTGACTCTTTGCGCTTGCGTGCTAGTTCTTCCTCTGCCCTTGCCGCTGCCTGTGTTTGCTGCTCGTATTCTCGTTGCAAACTCTCCAGCGTTTTTAGGGTGTCCTCACCAGCCTTGACGTCAACAATCTTCCCATCGAGCAAGTCCTATTTCAGCCTGTCAATAGCCGCCTGTATCTGTTTCGGTGAGTCTATCCGTATCTACATTGCACCATCACGCCCGCTCACCGCCTTTAATTTGTCCTACAGCGTTCCATATTTGAGCTACGCTTGCCGCATGTTCTCGGCCTTTATTTTGGCATCCTCTTTCTCCTTGTCCTGTGCGTCTTGTTCTTTGCGCTGCTTGAGGGCGTTCTCCAGCTAGGCAATCATCCTATCCCAATGCTCTTGTGGAAGGCTATCGTGGTTGATTTTGCCGCTCTTCATTTGAGCAAGGACGTCCTCCATCTGCCCTGCTGTGAGCTTGCCAGCTATACCCTCGGCGGCGGCGCGTGTCACGTCTGCCAGTTTCTGAGACTGCTTAGCCTGTACTCCCGCCTCGACTGCTCCTTTCAGATCTGACACCATGCCAACGAGTGTGATTGCCAGTCCATCACCCAGCTTTGCGGGCAGTTGTTTCAGGGGGTCAATAACGTCATTCTCAAATGCAGCCTTAACACCGCCAAGGACGGAGATTGTCTCTTGCCACACGGGATTTTGAGCGAACTCTTGCATTTTGTCGCTCATCTCGTTTAAGCCTCTCACACGCTCTTCCGCGTACCCTTCGGCGGCTCCCTGGTACTTCAACCCCTTAGACTGCTCGAACGTGCTTTGCGCCCCTTCCAGCGTCTAGGAGCTTAGCTGCTGGGATAATCCCTTGTATCGTTGGCTCAATTTCTCGATAGCGTCGAACCAATCCTCCATCCCCACCTGTCCAGCCTTTGCCACGCTCTCGGCTTGCTCTGCTGTGACGTTCATGGCGTCACCGAGTGCCTGATAGATGGGTATGCCCTTATTTGAAAGGCGCGTCAAGTCCTTAATGGAAACACCTGTCAGGCTCACCTCTGACGCCATGCTTGCCCAATCGCTCACCTGAACACCCGTGCCAGCCGCAAGGTCATCGAAGGTGGATAGAAGTTTGCGCGCCTTTGTAGAGTTGCCATCGAATGCGGTCATCAACTACTGCGCTGCTGAATTAAGCTCGTCCACGGAATTGACACCGTTCGCCGCCATGAGTTGCAGCTCTTTTGTGAAGCCATCGAAGCTCCTGCCCGCGCCGCCAAGATTGCGGTCAAGATTGGTGAGCGTGACGTTTGTGCGCTGGAACTGTTTTTCTGCTTCCATGCCAGTCTGAATCATGCGGTCAATCTGCGCGTCCACGGTCTTCACAACCACCGCTAGACCGCCTATCGCAGCACCCGCACCGACTGCACCCTTGCCAAGACCTTTCAACCCCTGTGCTACTGTTTTGATTGAGGACGTCTCACCTATGCTGGTCAGTCCGTTCTTAATCTCTGCGAACTTGCTCTATATCCCATCCAGTCCACCAAAATCGAACTTGCCCGAAGATGAGCTTGACTGCAAGTCGCTTTGCAGCTTCTTCACCTACTGTGTCGCCTTTTGCGTGTTTGCCTGTACGTCAACTTGGATTGTGCCTTTGCTCATGGTTGTTCTACAATACGTTCAAAAAGGAAAATGCTTAGCTGAACAGGTCTTTGATTTTTGCCTTGTCTTTCTCTTTGAGTTTGCCCTGCTCGAACATGACCTGTGTTTCTCCACCATCACCGATGAGGCGAATTTTTTTCCGCATGGCGTCAATGTTTGCTAAAATCTCTGCACGGTTGTCCAACTGGCAAATGAGAGTTGCAACCGCGTTCGTGTTGTCGCGCCTTCTCATGTTGGGGTCTTTCAGCATGCGTATCACATCGTCCAAGTTTACGCTGTTTGCCGTGCGTGTGAAGCTCACATGCAATCTTCCATTGTCCATATACATGGCACTAGGGATGACTCCAAGCGTGATTGCTAGGGCGATTGTAGACGTGTCACAAATGCCGCCGAAGCCCCTTGCCGATATTGGTAGCTCTTTGCACTTCTTGGAACACTCCCTGCTCGATAGCTGACCGATACCGTCAAAGTCGTTCCACAAGATGGAAGCAGGGTGCTTGGACAAGTTCTTCAATATACCCAAGTTCTAGGCAAGAAGGCGTGACAACTGGTAATCGTCCAAGGTGAATTCTTTTGGCAATATCCACTTGCGCCGTACTTCATCCAGTCTGTGTTTGCCGTTCTCACTTACCTTGCCGAACTTCCACGTGATGGTCTTGCGCGGTGTCGCTCCACCATCGAGGTTCACGCCTTCTACCGTGTTGCAGGAGAGGAGGGGAAATTCCAATGCAATCAACAATGCCGCCAAATCGACCGACTCAATGCTTGTTCCTATCTGTGTAAAATCTTCCTTGTTCATGCGTGTAGTTGAAAATGTTTGTCGTGCCTGTACTGCTCCCACTCGTACTCCCATGCGTGCATAGGTGAATGCGGCGTGGTGTGGTCGTCAGGGTTAAATCCCAGCCCAATGATAGGCATGTTCGGGCGGCGTGATCTGAAAATCTTGTAGAGTCCATATCCCGTGGTGGGAGTCTTGCCATCTGTTGCGCGGCTGTAGTCTGCGAACCAGCGTTCTGACGCGAAGCCGTAGAGTTCGCTGCTCATCACAATGTTGTCCCAAGTGCTGGACTTTTCCGTGAAGTTCTAGGGGAAAAAATGCCCCTTTTTGTTGTGCCTGATGAATAAAAACTTTTTTATTGGAGCCGCACCCAAAACGGCAATGAGCTTGTCGTGGTGTACCGCCTTGTTCATCTCCACTACCAAATCACCATCCTTGAAAGTAAAGGCGGGCGGCTGTTCTACGTTGCTGACGAGGATTATTCTTCTCGTGTCCTACGGTATCTGCAAATTCATAAATTGACCTTACCATGGGAACGAAAAAGGAAAAAGCACACTCGCCAGAGTGTGCCTGAACCTTGCCTGTGTAGGGGCGTCAGTTGCCGTTTAAGGCGCGTTCCACCTCGTCCACGGTAGTTGCAGCGGAAATGGAAGCGCGGCGCGTTGTAGCGGCTGCATAGAGCGTCAGGCGGTAGTTTTTCAAAGCCGCTTGAATGCGCGATACGTCATCAGCGGTGAGCTGGTGAACTTCATCCGCAGCGTCAATGAACATGTCGCCAGCGGTCAAGCCTGTAGCGTTAGTCAATGCGTCCTGGTCGTAGATGATGAGATTGGCGAAGCCATCACATTCAATGCTTCTTCTTTCTCTTAGCTCGTGGGTGAGATTGTTCTACACTTCTTCCAATGCGCTCTGCTTTGCTTGTTCTAGGTCACAGGGCGTCCACTCATCCGTGATGAGCGTGTCGCTCTCTGTGTAGCTCTGGACGTAAAAGCGGCTCGGCTGTGTAGTGTGTAGATACTCTTTGAAGCCGTTTTCGCGTGCGTAATGTTCGCGCGTCTCTTCGGTGGCGTTCACCACGTTAGGAACACGCCCCATGTATTGAAGACGTCCGTCTATAATTTTAGCGTAAATCTTTTTCATGTTCGTTTAAAAGTTACTTTTGATATTCGTAAGCCACATTGGCTATGATTCGAGGTGTGTGTAGTCCACATGAGTCAAATGGACTGTCATCACGCACGGCTATGCGATAAATGTTACCCGCTTCAAAGTTTTCGGGGAGTGAGTCGTTAATCCACTTCCAACATGCAGGGAAACTGACCTCTTGACCTTCAAAATCAGCTCCATAATCCAAGTAAAGCTCGGTCGTGGTGTTGGGATTTAACTGTATTGGATAATGAGCGGCATGCTAGGCGTCACAAGGAGCAACAATTATACCGACCTCGTTATTTCGCATGGTGATGACTGTGCATGGTTGCACGTCTCTCCAAGTTGGACCTTGGATAAACTGACTCACGTATTGTCTCGCAGCGTCAGCGGCGCATTGTGCTGATGCAGCGGCGGATTGTGCTGATGCGGCGTAACTGCACGCACAAAACGCATATGATTGAGCTTGCTGTGAGTGATGGCACGCGCTGTGAGCCCACGTTGCCGAACAATCTGCGTATGAACCAGCCTGTGATGATTTCTATTGCGCTTCCGTTGCAGCGTTGCATGCGCTGGTTGCATATGAGCATGCTTCATCCCGTGCGGCACAAGCGGCTGAGGAGTATTGAGATGCTTGATTGGCTGCTTGACTTGCGGTTGATGCGTATGAGCATGACTGGTTCATGTAGCTCAAAGCCTGATTTTTATACGTTTCTGCGCTGCTGGCTGATAATTGGGCTCCATTCTTGTACGCTGCTGCACACATTGACCACTTTCTCGCACAAAGGGCGAAGTTTTTAGATACTGTCGCACCTTGGCATGATAATTGCTCTGCCTTCTCCGCTCTGTTTGCATTAAATGTTGTCGTAGTCGCGAACATTTCCGACGAGCTCGCGTAATTAAACGCTAGTTTCTTGTAACAACAAGATTGTTCCTTGTACTGTCTTGCAAGCTCGCTCCATTCTTGTGATTTACCCGCTGCACTCCAAGCAGACTCTACACTTGACCCTATATCACTCACGGCACGATGGGCGCATTGTGCATAATCCCACGCCAATCCCGCAGAGCTTCCAGCGTCAACGGCTGACTGCTGTGCATTGCTTGCGGCTCCTAGTGCTAGTGCCACCGCTTCATCCAAATCAGCCTTGCTATACTCCAACGTGACGTTTAACTCTAGCACCTGTTCAGACAAGGGTGGCTCAATCTCCTGCGACTCCGTGTTTGCACCGCCTACAAGACGCCTGATGACTGTGACGTACCCACTAATTACGAACCACTCGACGTGTGAGTTGTTGTCGGTGATGAACAACTGGTAGGGTATCGTCATGCAACTTGGCGCGGGTTCAGATAGCATGGTGATTGTGTGGTCTGATATGGAGTCAACCTCGTACTGCAAATGACGCTGTTGACACCTGTCGTTGCCCGCCGTGACTGTGTAGCTATAGGGGTCAGCACCGTCAGGCAGCTTGATGACAATTCTGCTTCGGCTTCCCTCTACGAGTGAAAAGTTCTGTACCTTTGTATTCATGTTGAAAATTGACGTTAAAATTGAACAACGAGATTGATGGGAAGAACGAACTGAAAATAAGTGCCGTTCTACTGCGTGAGTATGGAGTCGCAAGTACCCTGCAACACTACGGCGTCACCAATCTCTGTGTAGCGAAGTCCACCGATATAGTCGTAAAGGATGGTCTGTAGCTAGTTCAGGCATGACAATATCTGCGCGTTTGTCATCTGCTCTATTCTGATTTGACCTGTTAAGCTACCCTCCAGTCTTTGCGTGCGGTTGCCATACAGTTCTTCGGTGGACGTGCTAAAACTGACAATGCCGATGAGTGTGTTCTCGTACTCCACCATGTCTGCAACTTCACCGCGAAAGTCCCAAGTGAGCGCGGCGTTGTTTGGTTGTTGCTATGAAAACGCGGCTGCAAGTTTTGCGGTGAATGACTGTATACTCTCCATGCTATAAATGATTTGAAAAAGGAAATTCAATCCCAAGTGACTGTAATATCAGGCGGTAGTTTAACGCCTTTGAGCAGCTTCCTAGGAGTCATAAACTTCAAGTCGCGCGCAAATGCGTTTTGCATCCACTTCGGTATATTGACGTCAATCACGCGCTGCTGATAGCCTGTTGTCTCTTGCGGTGCGTTTGTGTTCAACGCCTGTATACGCATGGAGTCAACCGAGCTGAATGTTGCAGGGGTAATGCGCGCACTTCCACCAGGACTGTCAAAGCGTCCTTTGCCCACGTTTAGCGACTTGCTCATTGCCGCGCTGCCCACCTGTGAAGCAAGACTGTTCCAGCCGAAAATGTTGTTACCCGCACGCGCTTCCATAATGCGTGAAGCCTCTTGCAGATTTTGCTTCGTTGTCCACACTAAGTGCGCGCCCTGTTTCTTGTATCGCATCACCGCTTTTTTCTTCTTGCGGAACTCTGTGTAGCGGTCAAGGTAGGAAAGCAGCGCATGCGGCTCGTATATCCTGTCAGGCTGATTAACTTTGCGACCCTTCTTCGGGCGTCCTCTGTAGGGTCTGACAACCACCACGGGAAGAGCGGTTGAGCCGCTTGCAACGTCATCATCGAAGATCGGTTTGCCGTAGTGGTTGGGATAGGTCTGCAAAAAATCTCCATCGTTGAGGAAGTTCTTGCGAATGCGCTTGCGTAGCGCGGTCACGTTCTTCTTCGATACGCTGCCAGTATTTTGGGGAGTGTTCGGCAGAGTGCGTGACACAATCTTGTTCGTCACGGTCTGCATGACGTGCTTCAAGCCGTTCTACACTATGCCGCGGATAGTGTCGGCAATCTGCTTCTCATGCACCTTGACGCATGAGTACACCTGTAGCAGCTTTCCTCCTGGTAGTGTTACATTCTCCATGATTATGCCATCCTTACGAGGTCACAAGATATAGCGGCGTCATTGTTCGACATGATGGTGTTGGTGATTATCCACCGCTCACCGCTTGCCTGTTGCAGATTGTCTCCTGCTTTGGGATAGCCACCGTTCAGCGAAGTGTGTTGTATCAGGGCGTGACCCGTGACCGAGTATTCTGCCCCACCGATAGCAGCCTGAAATGAGCCATCACGGCTCGTTATGACCGCCTTGCAGTATATCTAGACGCATTGCTCCTTCGGGCGCGTTATAACCACGTCCTCGCCCGCTGTGCGTACCTAATCCGCAACCGCCTATGCCATGAATTTTTGAAGTTCATTCATTTCTACCCTTGGATAAAAAAAGGAAGTAGAACTCGATTATTATTGCACTAATTAAAGAACAGAATGACCTTTTACGTCTACAAGATGATTCATCTTCCAAGCGGGCGCGTGTACGTTGGACAGCACAAACTTCCATAGGGGCAAACTGCGGATAATGATGGGTATCATGGCTCAGGTAAGATTTGGAGAAGGATATACAAGAAACACCCTGATGAGTGCGTCAAGGTGATTATCGCTTATGCCAACACTAAAGAGACGATAGACGAATTGGAAAAAAGGTACATTGCTCATTATCGAGCAGTCATGGGTGAGTATTGTGTCAACCTTGCAGACGGTGGTGAGGGTGTAGGTGGTGCGTTAAAGGGTATTCCTCATTCCGAAGAGCATAAACGAAAAATAGGCGAAGCGCAAAAAGGGAAAATCATTCCCAAGTCACAAAGAAAGAAAATCAGCGAAACACTTAAAGGGAATATCCCTTGGAACAAGGGTAAAATTGGAGTTTATTCAAACGAGCAAATCTCCAAAATGAAACTTGCACACAAAGGCAACAAAAGCAAAACGGGATAGAAGTTGTCAGAAGAAACGAGATTGAAAATCAGCGAAGCAAGAAAAGCGTACTACGCAAGAAAAAAGGGAGCCAAGTAAGGCTCCCTGATAATTTCTGATGATGCGAAGAAAGTGATTATTCACCCTCACCACCGAAGTAGTAGACTGTACCATCCAAAGAGAGTTCAGCCGCGCCATCATTAGTCTGCGTGATGTTCACAGTCTTTAGGATGGACACCGCGTCATCTGGGTCATAGTCTAGACCAGTAGGCGATTCGAGAATGTGCTTTCCAATGTCATTACTCAACACCAGCTCTTGAGCCGTTGCGTAGTAGTTCTGGAAAGTGTCTTCAAATTCGTAGTCTACGTTAGCAGTCATCGACCAGTCCATTTGAGCGTCATAGATAGCATAACCCATGACCTGACCGACGTGATTCACCTACTCATAATCCTTAATAGATGAACTCCAAGTGATGTTTGTAGCAAAGAGAACTTGCTCCTCATCACCCGAACCAGTATCGGTGAGTTCGGGGTGTTGCAATCCCCATACAGGGGTCTTTCCCCAGCGTTTGATTGATTTTGCCATAAAGATTTTTTAGTTTAAGAAAGATTGAACTTGCCTTATGCGGTGGGAGTCAAGCCTGACTCCCACCGCTCATCAAAATCAGTTGCCAGAAACAACCAGCTTCGCAATGTGACGGTCATTAGCCACGGCACAACCGAACAACACGTCAACGGTGTGATAGATGATGTTCGTGTCACCGTCAGCCTCAATCTTCATGCGGAATGGGATACCCTCGACCTCGAACTCCACGACCTCGATATTTGGCAACTCACTCCAAGCAGGACGAGCAAAGGCGCAAGCCACGGCGTCCGCGTTGTAGAGAATACCCTCGGTGCCAGATGGAAGTGAGGACTTGTAGATTGAGCCGATACCATACGCACCGCTCTCCAGCTTCAATGACAGAGCATTGTCAGGGATGAGCTCGGCGTAGTTTTGCGGGTTAAGAACAAGTGACTCCACGTCACCATAATCACCGAACGCAGCGGAAACGGTGTGGGCAACGGTAGAAGGAGACACTTCAGCAACGGTCACGGAGTTCTCCGTAGTGGCAACCGTGGTTGCAAAGTCCTTGGTGATTTCCTGCAAAATCTTGTTCACCACAGCAGCGGTTTGAGTAGCGGTCTTTTCAAATCCCTTCTAAGCGTCAAACATGCTGATACCGAACGTGCGGCTGTAGCGGGTTAACGGAACGGAAACGATTTTTGACTGCATTGCAGACTTGTGGTCGTGCGTGCCATCATGGTCAACGGAACCAGCGTCAGTCACCACCATCACCTGAATATTGGGCTTAGCCTGTCCAGCAGACGGTGGGATATAGTTAAACGCTTCTTGCACGTCGTAGGTCGTAGTCTTCAACGGAACAAGCGTCTTTTTGGTGGCGTCGATAGCCTTCTCAAGCACCACGCTCCAAAGGGTGTCCTTGGGAGTAGTAGTACCTTGCAAGGCGTTCTCGTCTACGTTCTGTTCACCAGTCACATCGTTGGTGACGGTCACTTTGTTCTGAAATAATTTGTTGTACATAATGAAAAAATTGTTTGTGTAATTGAACTTTGATTTTTGAGGAGTTGCCCCTCTACGTTAAAATTGAAAAAGGAAATTAGAGCTGCCCTGAATTGTACTTGTTGACAAAATCAGCGGCGGCTGCATATCCCTTGGTCGCGTAAATCTCTTTCACGGCGTTGCGGAACTCTGCTTCATCCATGCGCTTGTTTTGTGCTTTGGATGGTGCGGGCAAGGTGTCAGAATAACCGAACTGTGCAATCTTGTTTGCAACCGCAAGTTGAATTTTCTTCTCCATGTCCTTTGTCGTTTCTTCAAGCCTGTTCAGAAGCTCGTTGTAGGACTTTTGCTTTGCTTCTAGCTCTGTCTCCAAGTCCTTGACTCTAGTGGTGAGAGTGTTCACAACTTCGGCTTGCTCTGCAAACTCATCGTTCTCTGCTTTAAGGAAACTGATGTTGTTCGCCTTTAAGATTTTCACAAGATTTTTGAGTGAGAATACCTTTTCATTCTTGCACTTGTCCTCCGTTTCCTCTTGCTCATCTTCCGATGAACCAGCGTCAGATGAACCTTCATCAGCCTTAGTCTCATCCTCGTTGCTGACTTCTTCCTGTTCCTCTGTCTGTGTCTCTGTCTCGTCCTCTCCACCGATAATCTCATCAACAAGATTAAGCTCTTTGCAGCGAGTGGCATTGAGAAATTGAGCTGCTTTGAGAATGTCCACTACTTCGGCGGGTGATAGACCTGTGCGTGAAGCATAAAGGGCAATGATACGGTCACGCAGGGTGCTGAAATAGTCTAAGTCAGCAGACGCGGTGTCAAGCGTGCCATAGAAGCCGCCTTCGGGCTCGTGAAGCATCATGTCGGCGTTTTTGTGAATGCGTATGGTGTCGCATGCAAGTGGCAAGTAAGTCGCAGCACTAGCGCACAATCCCTATATTTCTGCTTCCGTCTCTATATCCGCGAGAGAAACAACAAGGTCGTATAGTGCCATGCCATCACTCACCGAACCACCAGGAGAGTTCACGCAGAAGGTGATTTTTTTAACGCCTGAATTTTTGCAGAGCTCCAAATCTTTTGTGAGTTCTACAACCGTTTCCTCGGTTATATCTCCCGTGACGAAGATTTTGGCTGCTTCTTCACCTGAAGCTATAACTTGATTTTTGAATTCTATCATTTTTCTATTTGTGTTTGAAAAGGGAAATTGAACTGTCACCTAAACTGCGTCAGTCATATTTTATTGATTTTTGATTTTTGTCTCTATCACGTTTAGGCGGTCGTTGATTTTTTCAAGTGCGGCGATAAAACGCTCGTTCAATACAGCCTGCGCCTGATTTTGAGTCGTAATATAGTCTCTAAAATCTGTGTACATATATCCAAGGCCGACAAAGCATAGAGCCAAAATAGCGGCTGATGGATTATCCCGCAAAGCTATGATGATTTCCTTAATTCCGTTCATTTTCTTCTTCGTTGGTGTTGTCTGTAGATTGAACTTGCATCGGCGTTGACCCCGCTTGTCCTGGTATCACGGCATTTATATCGACGCCTAGCTCTTGGCACATGGCAAGCGCACGAGACAAGCTCTGAACGTTTGCTTGCATCACTTCTTCGTAGGTCTTGCCGTAGTTCTCCAAGCAGAATTCATCACGGCTCATCAACCCTTCTCGTATAAGGGAGATTGCAGAGTTCGCATCACGTCCAAGGTCTATGCTCCATTTGCTGTTCTACACCCATCTGACGTCAAACATGGAGTCTAGGTCTTTGCAGGGGCGCAAGCGTCCAGCGGCTATCTCGCAGCTGATAATGTGCTTCCAAATGCGGTTGCAAAGTGCTTCCTTGTCGTAGATGCGAGGGCGTGTCCAGTCTTTGCATTTGGCTATGCAGAAACGAACGCTTGCGCTACCCATCTCCTTGACTCTGTAAAGGATTTCAGGGTCTAATCCAACCGAGTGTGCAATGCTGTCCACAAGGTCACGCGCAAAGTTACGCACTTCGTTGGATGGTCTGTTGTCGGTGATGGTCTTTAGGTCATGTCCTGGTGAAAGCGTCAGCGCGCTAACACCGTTCACCGTTAGGGGAGACTGTGGAGCCATCTCACACCCGCATGGTGCTTGACCGCCCATCGTGCCGCCGTTTCTAAGCATGTTCAGATCACTCACGTCTGTGCGCTTCACGTTGTTGTCCACCGTCTCCACAATTCCAAAAGACGCGCTCAATTTGACGCTCTGTTTGTTGTAGGAGTTAAGCTCGTACAGGTCTTGCGCGGTGGTTATAGCTGCAATCAAATCGGTCAAGCCGCGCTGGTCTGTAGGGTCAGGCGAGTGGCGATAAAGCACCGCGCTGGACGCCTTAATCCGCTTTTCGGTATCTTTGGACACGATGTGATAGTAAAGCGGCTTCCCGTACTGGTCCAATTCCACGCCATCAATGACGTCCTCGTTGCCCTAGGACGTGCCAATCATGTCAGCGGGGTATACTGCCACCCCACCGCCATCACGGCTCGTAGTGAGCACTACAAGGCAATCCCCATCGACTACCGCCTGTTCCTCTATGTAGCTCTAAAACTGGTTGAAGTTCATGGAGCCTGTCAGCTCGAACGTGTTTGCGTTGTTTGTGCGGCGAGTAAAGGCTTCTTGTGCGAGTTTGTTCCACTCTTCATCTTTGGAGTTTGCCAGCGGCTTCAAGTTGCCGACAAGCATGCCGAGCGTTTTAACCGCCGAACGCACTTCGGGTGAGTTGTAGAACAACGACCGCGCGCGTGAGATAATGCGGTGACGGCGATAGGCGGTTATATCGCGCCGCTGTACTACTGGGAAAGTATTGAACGAGCGATTGGGGCTGTATGCACCAGCGTCCAAGCCGTATGAGTTCGTCACCTTCGTTGCCGTGCCACTTCCCTTGACTCTCTTTTTCACGGGTGTTTGCTCTGTCTTTTGTCTTGGCATAATTTTTTATCGGTTGAAATAGGAATGGAACACTACACGATTGACTTCGCCAGTCTGCGCGGGTATGCCGAGCTTGTAGTTCAACGCCGCGCTGTAGAGTGACAACAAATCTTCGCGTGACGCTTCAATTCTTCGCGTGTAGCTTGCGCCCGCGCCTGTGGACGCTGATGTGATGGTCGAGCCGTTGTTCTCCAAGTCCTAAATCAGACCTGTGATTTTTTCTCGCAGATTGTCTACTGTGTACATTTCCGCGACGCTCTTGATTAAATCTTTCGTGATTGTCATTTTGTCTAAAATTAAACTCAAAAAGGAAATTAGGTTGACGCGAACTCTATTGCAGGGCGCAACCTGTCTCGCACGTCATCGTTTTCGCATGCAACCCACGATGACAACACGCAGAGCTTCAAGCAGTCTCCATAGTGGTCGCCGTCTACCTTGCGCCAATGACGTTTTCCGTTGGGGTCAACAACCATCATTTGCCCGCTTAGTCCAGCAATGAGTTCAGCGTCTGTGTCTCTTGGCAAAACGATTTCCTTGTTGTTGAACATGTTTTGGTAGAGCTCCACTTTGAGCGAAAAATCGGAGTAGATGAACAAGTCCAAATCGTTGGTCTTTACCGCCGAACGACCGTATGTTCCGCTTGCGCCGCTGCCCTTTGTGGGGTTAATCAGTCCGGGGTAGGTAGAACGCGCTTCATCGTAGACCGTGCCAGTCATATAGCCGCTGTCACAGTAGCAAATATCGACCTTGTACGGCTTGCCGTTGAACTCGTACGTCTGATTTTCAAGGAACCATGCCACGCCCTGCTTGCCCTTTGCTGATGACACGCTGGCAAGCTATCCCCAGTCTACCACTTTGATGACTCCACCCTGACACACGGCGGCAACGACGTAGTGAGTTTGAGCCTGTCCAGGGTCACATCCCATGGCAAGGTAAACCATATCGGCGGGCAGTTGTTTCTTGTAGGCGTTCAGGTCAATCAGAGCCTTCACATCTTCCTCTGTGACGTTTGTCTTGTACTCTGTCCACGGCATAGCAAGCCAAGAGTTGAAAAAGTTGTGAAGAGCCTCTACACGCAGGACGGAGTGATTAGCTTTGACGAACTCCCAAGCCACTTCACCGATGGTGGTCCAGCAGCTATAAAGGCTGTTGATGTGATACCCTGTGTGACCTGTCTCATGGTCTGTGTTGGAGTCGTACCACTTGCCATGCTTCATCATCTCGCGGCGCATGTTGTCGTCAATCTCGCAGCAGCAGTTCGTGCAGACAATGCGGGTTGACTTCATCACTTCCTCTTGCGTGTTGCCTTCCCATTTCAGGTGTTCTTTGTCGAAGGTAAACTCCATCAGCTCACCGCACCACGGACAGGGCATTTTGAACTTGCTCCATGAGCTGTTTGTCAGAGACTCCCAAAATGGATCTGACTCGCTTGCGGGTGTAGACGCTTCGATGATTTTATGCAGGGCGAAAGATTTGTTTCGTTCGCTAAGGAGCTTGTATGGGTGAGCTTCCGTAGACTTCGTTTTAACGAGCTTTGCAGCCTCATCCAAGAAGATATAAGCAGCGGGCATGGAGCAGAGCTTCTAGGGTGAGCGACAACCTGTGTAGAAGGTGGGCATACCCTCTACGAAAAGCATGTTCTTCTGACCGATGACTTGCGGTGGGGGTAGCTTTGCAGCAAATTCAGGATTGCATTGAATAATCGGTTTAAGGCGGGTCTTGATAAACCGCTCTGCAAGTGAGTCATCGGGGAAAGCGATAATGCTCGGCTGTGGATTAAACTTGCAAAGGAGCAAATAAGCAAGTTGCATAAGCAGCGACTTTCCTGTTTGCGCGCCTGTGCATAGTGTCACGTGTTGGATGGCGGGGTCTACAAAGTCTTTGATGATTTGGTATGCCCACGGCTGATTTGCGAGAGATAAAGGACCAGGCGCGTTTGGAGACACGATGGAGTCGAGGTATACGTTGTCCTCTAGCCACTATATCGGGTCATCACAAACGTCTCTTTGCAGTAGGCTCACAAAGTCATCAACAACGTCCATAGTCATCAGCGCATGTTTCTCTCACGGTTGTATCGCAACTTCGCGGACTGTGCTTTTTTCTCCTTGGAGATTGCGGTGTTTTTTGCGCGCTCTTTCTTTGTCGGCGCGTTGCCTGTTGCCTCTCGCTTGGCTTCTTCAATGTACCCTTGCAGCTTAGAAGCAGCCTCACCCAGCATGCTGACGAACTTGGGATATGCAGCGTTCCACGCGGTTTGAAATGAAGCGCGCTCTTGCGGCTGTAGAATGTTCGTGACTTCCATGCGTAGGTTGTCAATACCGTTGGCGATGGCTGGCAGAATATCGCGCTGATACTGTTCTAACACGCGCATTGGAACAACACGCCCGCACTCAATCTCGGCCAGCTTTCGCAGGCGACATGTCTCGTTGTAGTTGTTCATTATATCCTTGCACGCAGCCGCCATCATGCGGACGTCTCGTATATGGTCTGTGCCGATGGTGTCAGTCAGCAACTACTGCATGCTCCTAGCCTAGTTGTAGAACGTGTCCTCCACCGCTTTATAACGACTCGGTAAATCAGATGGAGTCTCACTCGTTAGAGCATTAGCCTATGCAACTATCTCGTCTAAATCTATCTCACTATCTTGCATTTTGATTGTTTTGTTTTTTGTAATTATATGTTGGAAGTTTCCCGTTTTTTAAGTTTCACACTTTAATTGAAAAATCCGTGAAATCGTTGTCGGGGCCTTCCCATCGGCGCTCGGCCTTGCCACCCAAAGAGATGCCTTACCCCCCTACCGCCGATTTTTTGCCCAATGACCCATCGGATGCCTGCGACGCTCTCCTTCGGCCTCCTATCGGTTTCCTCACGGTTGTTTCAGGTTGCTCAACACTACCATTTTTGCTCACCATGCCAGTTTTGGGCGATTTTTCGGTGTTTTTCACTCTATTTTCACTCATTTGCATGATGAACGTGTCTGCGTCTACCACTTGAAAGAGCGTCCACCCCTGTACTGCCATATCATTAATTGACTTCTCCATTGTCTTGCATAACATGGAGGGATGAATTACTTTGTATATTATACTTGACTTGTCCATTGCTTATAATTGTCGATTAAAGGAAATGCACGTTTGCCTGATTTATCTCCCATTCTCTTTCTTTGTGCCAATCGTAGGTGGGATTTTCATCTTTGCCTTCTTTTGTGGTTAGGTGTTGAGGCGTTGTTTTGTCACTTCCCTTTGTGTAGATTTTGTCCTTAAGGAACGCGCCATCCTTGCAGCCGAAGCCGATAATGTCCACTTGCTTTGCTCCTCTGTTTAAGAAGAAGTCCACAGCCTGTGCGCCCGCCGACACTTGCTCATGTCCTACTCTTGCACAGAGCCACTGATATTCACTTGCAGAATATCCCACATGCTGGTTGAGTATGACAATCTCCTGCGCGTTCTTCTACACTTCTTCACTATACCAGTCTTCATTATCGAGCCACTAGTTCCATCGGGTGAACAACACGTCAGCGCGTGTTCCCACGTCTTGCGGTGCGCCGTACATTTTGTTGACACGCGCGACAATATCGTATCGGTCAGAGTCGATAATCTCTTGCATGCCTCTACCATCCAAATCACTACCGCTGCCAACAATGAGGATTGTCTTGTCGCGGTACTGTCCTCTATACTTTCTTCCTGTTTGGTCGTTGTTCATAATCTTCACTTGTCTCTGTATTCAACTTTTCTCTGCGCCTGTGCCTTTGTCTCCATGAGCTGCGGAATAATGTCGTACATGTCCAATTTCGCAGAGTTCACAATCTGCATTATCACGGCACTTCCGCACATGGTGGCAATCATGCCGCGACCTTTGCACGTCTCGTCAAGCGTGTGGATGAATGCGTTGTTGTCAACCTTAAACTCTACACGTTCACCAAGTGCATTGAGTACGAGATTGCTCAAGTTCATGTCTACGTCAATCTTGGAGTCGTACTCATAGCGGCTGTTTCCAAATTCGATGATTTTCTTCAACCCCGCATTGGTGACCGCAAAGAAGTTCGTTGTCATGTTGGGCTTGCCAGTTTCTTTGAACGCGATAAAATCTCGCTCCTCCAACTGCTGCAAAAAGTCTCCGCTGTGAATGACGTGAACTGGCAGGGTGTAGAGTACGTCATCGTTCATGGCTTCCAATTCTTTGAGCAGTTGCAAAACGTCTTGCGGCTCACTCTCCATCACTTCAATCTTTGCGTGCGGTAGTGCGCGCTTTATCTCACGCCGCCATACACGCATGATTTTTTCATCTGTCTTAATTGTCGCTATCGTCATAAAATCTCCTCTTGCTCGTTCTTCTTTGCCAGCGTTGCAAGTCCGGCGATATAGTCAGGGCAATACTGCCACGGACTGTCAATGTCGCATACTGGTCCAGCGTAGTTCTCGACCCACGTTTTAGGCACTTCCTCATCGTAGAGCCGGAACAACTTGCTCACGTCTCCACGCCATGCTGCCACCGCGCCGTCGTAATAGCGTTTGGAGGGCTTTTCCTGCGCTTGGCGATACTCCCATGGCAAACTACCCTTGTCGGCTACTTCACGCCACTACAGGTCATCCCAGCGCGCAAAGGTGAGCACTAAGTTCCTATCATTTATTGCGGCGAGTACGTCATTGAGCAACCCAAAGCGTCTGACTGGTTGAGTGAGCTGCACCTGAACCCACGTTTCATCAGGGCTTGTTATCACATGATTCTATAACCATGCAAACAATGCCTTGTGAGTGTCGCTTGTCTCATCATCAGGTGACTGTATGCAGTGAAGTGTTGCAAACGGCACGACTATCGGCTTCAAAGGGCTGTTTCTGCGCGTGACGTACCACACATGACAATCTACACCATCCAGCGTTCGCAACTCTCCGTCAAGCCATGACAGCGTATAGGAAAGGAGCAAGTCATTCTTGCCTGGGAAGCGTGTAGATTCCTTCGTATCTGTGATAATGATATTGACCATAATTTAATCCAAATACGGACTGTTGTTCATTCTGTTCACCTTCTCGCTTATAGCTGTACTATATTCTTTGTACTCTTCCTCACTCACCTCCTTGCGGAAGATTATCATGCCTTTTTCCACATGACAAACCTCCCAACCATCGTTGACGTTCGTCATTAGTTCCTCGTCATAATAATCACCTATATTGAGTGATGGAAATTTCGTTTTGTATATATATTTCATATTTATTGAATGTGCAGTCCCGTCTCGCTCTAGATTTTGTCGCGCTCTGTGCGTACCGTCTTCACCGTGACGTTATGCCCTTCACACAGCTTTATCCAGTTTCCGTGACGGTTGTCAAAAAGTTTTTTCAGGCAGATAAAACGTGCCACGAGCTGCTTGTCCGTTTCTGCCTTGCTCAAAAACTCCATAAACCTGATGATGGACATGCAAGCGTAGTCACGCACGAGCTGATTTATCTCGACAAGTTGTTCATCCTCATACTCGCATTGCAGCTCATCAGCGAACTGTAATGCGTCCTCATCGGGTGTGGCAAAAAATGGAATTGATGAGGCAAGTAGTTCCTCGCCGTTTAATTTCTCGATGGACTTCATACCTAGCAGAAAATAACACGCCGCTCGCCGTCTTTTAGTGGCTTCCCTTCTTCTCGTTCCAATAGTTCTTTGAAATTGTGCGGTGCATTTCCTTGTTCTTCTCGCTCATGTGACCCTTCTTGTTCACATAACCACGGCGCAAGCCTACGCCCTTCTTTTTTGCCAATGCAATCGCCTTGCGGCGTCCTGGTCTCGCTACGTTCTACGCATGCGTGATGACTTCCAAATTGTCGAGCGCGTTGTTTGTCTTGTCATCGTCTTTGTGGCTAATCTCCAACCCTGCTGGCACGTCTCCCATGAAAGTGGTCCACACAATTTTGTGAACTGTCATGCACTTAGTTCTTCCGTCATCGAACACGATTTTCACTTGCCTGTAACCCGCCCATCCATTTGAACATGCTTTCAGCATTCTGTTTCTCTTCGTGTTCCACACGTTGCCCTATTCATCCACGCCGTAGTTAGACGCGCCCTTGATTTGTTTAATAGTTGTAGTAGTGTTCATAATTGTTATAAAGATATTTATACAATTTTCATCGCTTCACTTTTCCCAAATTACCCTTTTCGCAAAAAACTTGAAAAAAAGTGAACTTTTTTTTCGTGCGGCGCGTGTAGAACAAGAAACGAGCGGCAACTTTCGTTGACCGCCCGCTCTTGATATGAAAAAAGCAGTTATAGTCCTGCTGACTCAACTATGATACTACTAAGGGAGATTTTAATGAAGTTCTACACCGCCAGGGAACATGCCCTTTGCGGTGGGGTGGGAATACCGCTTCCCACGGATTTATCCACAAGATATTTACACGATGAGTGAGGCTTTTTCATCAGTCTATCTCCATGCCCTCAAACTCATCTTCCATGCGGTTGCCCGTGACTATCTCCGTCCACTAGACGTAATACAAAAATTCATCTTCGCACTCTTTGCTGATTGCACCGCTCTCGTTCAATGCGTGCAGTCGTTCAAGTGCTTTGTCAAGCTGCTTCGCCTTTGTCTCATTCTTTGCGCGCTTGTAGGTATACATGCCACACTCACCCGCAAGGTTGAAGTCGTTTTTCAAAAATCTCTTGCATGGCAGATTGCTCAACTCACCGATGACTTCCCAATAGTCATTTGCTTTTCTGAACTGTTTGTACTGCTTGTCGGTGAACACGCTTCCAAAAATCTTTTCAACGTCCAATCTGATTGTGCAATCCTCTTTTTCCATACTCTGCTATTTATCCAATTTTCCCATGCCGTGCATGAGAGATTGTAACGAAGTTCTACAGACTCGCACAAACAATGACGGAGCACTCACAGAATGAGCACCCCGCCAAGGTTGCAATGATAATCGAGGATGATGGACTCTCTCCATCACTAGCTATTTATCCATCTCACCGCGCGTGGGGGTGCCGATGGCGAGTTTTTTTCAAATTTTTCCCTTTTCCCACCCTGCGAGGAAAAATCGTGTAAATAGATTTTGCAATGATAAAGAACCCCCATCCCAAAACTGGATTATTTGAGACGCTGCTGGAATTGGAGCAGCACATGGCAGACTCCAAGGAAAACGCCCGTTTGAGGCGCGTAGGACTCGGCAGGAGCGCGTTGTTTTCATTTGACGGTAGAACTACCCCCGTGACCCTGCAAACGCTGTAGAGCCTATTTGGACGCAAATGGAGGGTCAACCTGACGAACCTGTTGCAGCTTGGCCAACATTGCCTGAACAAGGTGCGCGCCGTAGAACTTGACTACACCCTGTACGACCCCTTCGATTTCCCACCGTTTCAGCTTAGCTCCAACGAGACTGCCCTGCAAGCCGCCTTGCTAATGAAGCAGCGCGCACTTGTGGATCTGATTGCAAAGGGCGTATCGGTGGGCTTGCTTGCGGTTGCTGATGAGTCGTACTGCTTCCACGATGACGGACAATGCGGCTATGCAAGAATGTACTGGGTTAATCCCTACGTCATGGACAACCTTTCAAGCATTGCCAGGGAGTGCAAAATCGTGAGCGCGAATGAACTCGCGCCGAGCGTTCCCTATGCGTCCACGCATTGTGCTCCATGTGTGTGTCAAGATGGCGTCAGCCATCAAGAGGGCGTCAGCCCTCAACCCTCGTCTCTCTCTCTTTCTCTACCCTACCCCCCCCATATGTAGCAGTATTCAAATGGACCTAGTGGGAAGCGCGTTCCCAGCTCCATTCCAATCACACAATACGTCTCGCAACAAGTGGGAAATCTGAGCAATGAGGACGTCATCGAGCGCGTTGTTCAACACTACGGCAAACTGTGGAAGAAGTACGTTGCAGAGGATGACGGATATAAGTTCCGAGTAAAGGTGAAGCGGTCATAGAAGGGGAACGTGAGCAAGACGTCCATACGCGAGACAAGTCACTTCGCCTGCATGCGCGTGGAGGAACGCGAGAGCCTGCTCACGGCGGCATGGGGAGAAGCACCCGCGCACTACGACGTCAAGTCATCCATCTACCGTGTTCAGTACTTCCTCAATCACGGCGTGTGGTTAGATGACAGCATAGACTTGTATCAGCTCATGTGTCCAGAGAAGTTTTAGGACAACGAGCAGCGGCAACTTTTCAAACGCTTTGCAATGCGCTTCTATTTTGCCCGCACGGCTGGTGAAGTAAAGGGTCACATAAAGAGCAAGCTACAGTTCGGTGACTTAGACGGAGAACAACTGACAGAGCTCATCAGCAGGGCTGAACCAATCATCGAGCAGATATTCACCCGCATGCGTGACGTGATAGGCAAGACGTGCTCGTCCGAGATTTTTCTGCATGAGAGCTGCATTTATCGGGCGGTGAGGCAAGAACTCTTGCGGCGTGGTTACAGGGTGGCTCAATGCTACGACAGTTTCTACACCGACAAGGAAGTTGCAGACCTTGCCACCATCATCGAGCAATGCGCGCAGAGCTACAGGCAAGACTGGATAGCACAGACGCAAGACGACAATGCAGCATGCGTGAACGCCGATGAGGAGCCGCACGCCACACACACGGTGGAAGAACTTGCCGAAGTGTTTTGGCAAGACCACGCACCCGCACAAAGCAAAATCGACCGCGCTCCAATCTTGCAGTCGGTGAGCTTTGCCGAGCTTGTCTTTCTAGTGAAGTGACGAGCCGTGTCTCTACACGCTCATCACAATGTCCACGGTGTAGACTTCTTCCGTTCCGTCCTCTTCGCCATCTTCATTAAAGGTGGCTTCGAGTGTTTTCAAAGCGTCGAGAGAGACGAGCTTGGACGTGTTCAGCATTAGTGCTCCATCTTGCGTGTAGAGCGTAATGATTCCGCCAGCCTGAACTTGCTTTGTCAGCTTTTCAAGCTCACCGTCTTCATCTTCGGTGACGTCAATGCTGGAGAAAATCTGCTTGACTTGTACACCGTTCGGGGCAATGATTTCAATGTGTAATTCCATAGCGTATTATTGGGGGTGGATAGTAACCGCTGCTTTTTTTGAACCATCTCGCGGGAGATTGCAAGACTTTTTTGTGACATGCAGAGAAAAGGTGGATAAATATCGGTGTGTTCTATATCTACAAAATGACTCACGTGCCGACTGGCAGGGTGTATATCGGTCAGCATAAGTTGCCGAGTAAGTGTCTTTGCCCTTGCCTCGACACGAAATACACAGGCTCGGGCAAAATATGGAAGCGTATCTACAAACAACACCCCGATGAGTGTGAGAAGTCAATTCTTGCGGTAGCGCACAATCAAGAAGTGATAGACAAGCTGGAAAAGGAATTTATCGAGGACGCGAAAAATCGATATGGCAAACTTTGCGTGAACCTTGCACTCGGCGCGAGGGGTGGTGTTACAATCCTTGGACAACACCGCTCCTAGGAAACGAAGAAAAAAATCAGTGAGTCAAATAAAGGAATCAAGCGACCGAAATCAAAGGAGACTCGTCAAAAGATGAGTAAGGCGAAACAAGGTTGCACGCCTTGGAACAAGGGAACGAAAGGTCTTTACACACGCTCGGAGGAAACGCGCCGCAAGATTGGTGAGGCGGTAAAAAGGAGCAGAGCGGCTAAAGCGGCTGCAAATTGCGACTGAATTTTGCAAGAAAAATTGCAACACGGCATTTCACGCCTTTAAAGACTACGCTATATCAGTGCGTTACCGTCATATTAACTAAACCCCACCGCCTTGGTGTAGATATGGGGATACATGACGCGGCGCACGGTGGGCGCCTCCGCCACCTGGGTGGACTGCATGCGGCTCTGCTTTTCCGTGAAGGAGAGCAGGCCGTACTGGTCCATGGCCACCATCTTGCCGGAGAGCCCGGTTTCCACGGTGACGTATTTGTCGAGACGGGAAGCCTCCTGCTGCAGGAAGGAGCCCCACTTCTCACTGTACTTGATTTGATAGTTGTTTTCGATATCAGCCATAGAATATGTATGTGTTGTTGTTTGGGTTGCAGCAAATCGGCATGGTGATTACCCGCACGGGCGGGGTCCGGCCGCATGGCTGCGGCACCGTGGTTCAGAAGAATTCTCATGGGGCCGTGAGCTCTTGCCGCATGAGAGCAAAACACAAAACAGGCCGGCGCGCCACCATGCCCGCATGCCGCGCTACACCTACCCGGGGGCGGCACGGCGCTGCGCGGGCCAACAAATCCGGCGCGGGGAAATGCTACTGCGGCATCTCAAAGGGCGGCAGCTGCGTGGGCTTGAAATCCTGCGGCTCCGCAAGCTTGCGCAGCGGCAAATTCACCTCGTTCTCCTCAATGTACTGGGACTTGCTGGACCACTTGCTCCACAGGAAGGAGCGCACGGGGCCGCTTTTGGTGTACACGGTGGTTGCAGCCAGCTCGTAGCCGGGCTTTTGGGCAATGATGCCCAGGTCCTTGGTCTGCTCCACCTGTGTGGTGACGGGGCTGGTTCCCACCTCCTGCCCGTTGATGGTGATGTGCGCGCCCTCCGGCTGGGTGTGTACCGTGAAATCCTTGGGCGGCATGTTCTGGCAGGATGCCAAAAACGCCGCTGCGGCAACAAGGGAGGGGATTCGCTTCATCCCGTGGATTCTACTCCCGCTGCCGCCGCCCCGCAAGACAAAAAACTAACGGCACCGCGCAACACTTACAAGATGAGCATGCAATCCCCGTAGGAGAAGAAGCGGTAGCGCATTTCCACGGCCTGGCGGTAGGCCTCCATGATGAGGTCCTTGCCGGCAAAGGCACACACCAGCATGATGAGCGTGCTCTGCGGCAGGTGGAAATTGGTGAGCAGGGCATCCGTCACCTTGTACTCGAAACCGGGGTAGATGAAGATGTTGGTTTCCCCCGGGCCGGCGGGCAGCGGGCGGCCGTGGCGCGCGGCCAGGGTCTCTATCACGCGCACGCTGGTGGTGCCCACGGCCACCACGCGCTTGGCGGCCTCAATGGCATCCGCAGTTTCCTGCGGCATGTAGAAAACCTCCGTGTGCATGTGGTGGTCCTCCACGTTGTCCACCTTCACGGGGCGGAAGGTGCCCACGCCCACATGCAGGGTAACGAAGCTGTGCGGCACGGCGGCCAGGATTTCCGGGGTGAAGTGGAGCCCGGCGGTGGGGGCGGCAATGGCGCCCTCGTGCGCGGCGTACACGGTCTGGTAGCGCTCGCGGTCGTCGGGGTCGCTCTCGCGGTTCATGTAGTGGGGGAGCGCCAGGCGTCCGTACTCGTCTCCCACCTGCTTGTCCCAGTGGATGTAGCGGTACCCCTCCTCATCGATGAGCTCCACACGGCCGGTGGCATCTCCCACCTGCACGGTGGCACCCAGGCGCATCTTCTTGCCGGGGCGCACCAGGCATTTCCACACCAGCTCATCGGAGATACCGGCGCGCACCAGCTCAATCTTGCCGTCGTTGCTGAAATAGCGGGCCGGCACCACGCGCGTGTCGTTCATCACGAAGTGGTCGCCCGGCTGCACATACTCCAAAATATCCGCGAAGTGGCGGTGCTCGATGAGCCCGGTATCACGGTGCACCACAATCATGCGGGACGCGGAGCGGTCCGGCAGGGGGCGTGATGCAATCAGCTCCTCCGGCAGCGGGTAATCGAAATCGATGGTGCGCATGGTGCGGGATGGAATGGGGAAAAACTTTCTCAGCAGGGGAAGACGCTGATGCGGCGCAGCACCTCTTCCCTCCCGAGCACCTGCATAATGGCATCAATGCCGGGTCCGGCGTGCGTGCCGGTAAGGGCGATGCGCAGCGGGAACATCATGGCTCCCACCTTGACCCCGCGCTCCTTGGTCATGGGCTTCACCAGCTGCATGGCGGCCTCGCCGTTCCACTCCGGCAGCGCGGCGGCGGCCTCTGCAAAGAGGTTCAGCATCTCCCGCGCGTTCTCCTGGAGCTTCTGCATGGGCTCCTCCTCATACTCCAGCACCTGCACCCACTTCACCCAGGCGGGGACCTCGCTGAGCAGCTGCACCTTGGTCTGCACGCTGGGAATGGCCTCCCGCAGCTGCGGGGTGTCCTGCAGGCCGGCCTTCACGCAGAAGGGCACGGCCAGCTCGGTGAACTTGGCGGGGTCCAGGCGCATGATGTGCTGCTGGTTCATCCAGCGGCACTTGGTGATGTCAAACTTGGCGGCATGGCGGTTGACGTTCTCCATGGAGAATGCCTCTATCAGCTGCTCCTTGGAGAAGACCTCATCCTCCGTCTTGGGGCTCCAGCCCAGCAGGGCAATGAAGTTGATGACGGCATCCGGCAGAAAGCCCTCGTCCGGGTAGTTGCCGAGCTGCGCGCCCACATCGCGCTTGCTCATCTTGGAGCCGTCCGGGTTCTGGATGAGGGGAATGTGCGCGTACACCGGCGGCTCCACGCCGAAGGCCTCGAAGAGCTGCAGGTGCTTGAAGGTGTTCATCACATGGTCCTCGCCGCGGATGACGTGGGTGATTTTCATCTCGATGTCGTCCACCACGTTCACCAAGTGGAAAATGTAGGAGCCGTCCGTGCGCTTCACCACCATGTCCGGCGTGTTCTCCTCGTTGGTATAGTCCACGGAGATATCGCCGCACACCAAGTCGTGCAGGGTCATCACGCCCTCGCGCTTGAAACGGAAGCGCCAGACCGTGCCCTCGCTGGTGCCGGGGATTTCGTCGCCGTTCTTGTCGCGCTTGTTGGGGGCGGGGCACTCGTACACACGGCCCATGTCCACCAGCTTCTGGAAGTAGCGGTCGTAGATATCGCCGCGCTGGCTCTGGAAATACGGCTCGTAGGGGCCGCCCTTGCCCTCGCCCTCGTCCCAATCCAGGCCGAGCCAGCTCATGCCGGTGAAGATGGCCTTCATGGCGTCCTCCACGTGGCGCTCCTGGTCCGTGTCCTCGATACGCAGCACAAAGGTGCCGCCCATCTTGCGGGCAAACAGGTAGTTGAACAGGGCGGTGCGGGCACCGCCGATGTGGAGGTATCCGGTGGGGGATGGGGCAAAGCGCGTGCGGACGGATGTATTCATGCGCGCCCTTATACACCCGCCCACCGGAATGTTCAAGTGCAAAGCGGTGCCGTGCGGTATGTTCCCTTGAAAAAAACGCGCGGGTGTGTATAATATCCGCCAGATACCATGAGCGAGCTCCGAGACAGATTGTTCGATGAGATACTGGAGGCGCGGCAGCGCGTGTATGCGGTGGGAAGCCCCACACCCTTGCAGCGGGTGGAGCTGCCGCACATTCCCGTGACCATTTTCGCCAAGCGAGAGGACTTGGGTCCCATCAACGCCTACAAGTGGCGCGGCGCGTACAACTGCATGTGCAAGCTCTCCCCGGAGCAGCGCGCCAAGGGCGTGGTGGCCGCCAGCGCTGGCAACCACGGGCAGGGCGTGGCGCTCGCCGCCTCCAAGCTCGGCTGCAACGCCTATGTCTACATGCCCCGCTCCACCCCCACCGTGAAGCAGGATGCCGTGCGCCGCCACGGCGGTGAGCACGTGAAGATTGTGCTCACCGGCGATTCCTATGATGCCGCAGCCGCAGCCGCCCACGAGTTTGCCGATGAAAAGGGGCTCACCTTCGTGCATGCGTACGACGACCCTGCGACAATGGGCGGGCAAGGCACGCTGGCGGACGAGGTGGTGATGAGCGGGCAAGGGCGTTTTTCCCGCGTGTACCTGCAGATAGGCGGCGGTGGACTGGCATCGGCATGCGCGTGCTGGTTCAAGAAGTACTGGCCGGAATGCAAGTGCATAGGCGTGGAGGGCACCACCCAGGCATCCATGAAGAAAGCCGTGGAAACCGGAGAGCGCGTGGTGCTGCATGATATCGATGTATTCTGCGACGGCACGGCGGTGCGCCAGGCCGGCGAGTACACCTACCCGCTCTGCAAGGAGCTGATGGACGGGTTCCTGACCGTGACCAACGATGAGGTGTGCCGCGCCATGCGCGCGCTGTGGAACTCCCTGCGCGTGATACCAGAACCCTCCGGTGCCATGGGCCTTGCCGCGCTCATGCAGGATTGGGAGGCCGGGCGCATCTCCGAAGACGATCGCTGCCTGGTGGTCATTTCCGGCGGCAACATGGATTTCTCCCAACTGGGCGCCGTCTCGCGCCTGGCCGGCGTGCAGGACTTCAACCGCAAGGAACGCTACCTGCGCCTGGCCGTGGCCACGGAGAGCTGGGACATCCGCCACTACCGCGACGATATTCCGGCCAAGGTGCTCATCACGGATTTGCAGTTCGGGCGCATCAACGGTGATACCCAGTACCCCGTGTTCGGCCTGCTCACCACGGACGCCGAATTTGCGGAAATCTACAACCGGCTGGAGGAAAAGGGATTCCATCCCATCGATGCCTCGCAGGACGTGGGTGTGCGCTTCCGCATGATCAGCTATGACCGTGCGAGCATGAAACACCCGGCCATCTACGCCGTGGAGTTCCCGGAACGCCCGGGCGCGTTCAACGAATTCATCAGCCACGTGAATAAATTCGCCTCCCTCTGCTATTTCGACTACCGCTACTCCGGCGAGTCCGTGGGCCGCGCCCTCGTAGGCTTGGATTTCCACAGCGAGGGCTACCACCACACGTTCATGGATGCCGTGCAGGGCCTGCTCGGCACCACCATTCAGGGCATCCGCGAGCTGCAGGTGGGCGGGCACCACGTGTTGCGGGACTCCGAGCGCCTCATCCTCGCCTCCGCCTCCCCGCGCCGCCACAGCCTGCTGCAGCGGGAGGGCGTGGATTTCCTGGTGGTGGTGCGCCAGGTCCAGGAAATCAACGATTCCACCCTTTCCCCGGAAAAGCTCTGCGCCCGCAACGCCGCGCTCAAGGCAGAGGCCGTGGCCCACGATTTCCCGCAGGATACCATCGTGGGCGCGGACACCATGGTGTTCTTGGACGGCAAATCCTACGGCAAGCCGGCCGATGAGGCGGACGCTGTACGCATGCTCACCGAGCTGCAGGGCCGCACCCACTGCGTGTGCACCGCCGTGGCCGTCATCATGCCCGGTGGCGAGCGCCGCGACTTCACGGAAAAGAGCTATGTGACCTTCCGCAAGATGAGCGAGCAGGACATCCGCGAATACATACGCAAGGTGTATGTGCTGGACAAGGCCGGCGCCTACGCCATGCAGGAGAAGAGCGAGCTGATTGTGGAAAAGGTGGAGGGCGATGTGGACAACGTGGTGGGGCTGCCGGTGAAACGCCTGCTCAAAGTGCTGTCATGAGACTGCTCCCCTTGCTGTCGCTTGCAGGAATGCTCACCACCGCGGCGCAGGGCGTCATCCCCGCGCCGCAGCATATCAGCGGCAACCCGGCAGAACCTTCGCCTGCTCTGCCACAGGTGGAGGGCGCGTACACCCTGCGCTACAGCGCGCAGAAAGGCGAATGGGAGGTGAACGCGCGCGATGCCGCCGGGCGGCGCTACGCCCTGCTCACCGCAGCCGCGCTGGTGCGCGAGAACGGCGGCACCCCGCCGCCCTACGTGGCCGTGTGCGACTACCCGCGCCACGCCTGGCGCGGGCTGCACCTGGATGTTTCCCGCCACTTCTTCCCGCCGGAGGTGGTGCGGGAATACATCGACCGCATGGCGGAGCTCAAGCTCAACCGCCTGCACCTGCATCTCACGGATGGCCCGGGCTGGCGCATTGAAATCAAGAAATACCCGCGGCTCACGGAATTTGCCGCCTGGCGCAAGGATTTGGGCGTGGAGGACTGGGAGTGGCCCTCCATCAAGATAGGCCCCAACCATCCCAAGGTGGAGGGCGGTTTCTACACGCAGGACCAGATGCGCGAACTGGTGCAGTACGCCCGCGGGCGCGGTATCATGATTGTGCCTGAAATCGACATGCCCGGCCACTCCTACGCCGCCATTGCCGCCTACCCGGAAATTGGCCGCGCGGATTTTCCGCAAATGGGCCTGCGCGGCGGAGATGTGCTGGATGTGGCCAACCCGCGCTCCCTGGAGTTCGCCAAGGATGTACTCACCGAGCTCATGCAGCTTTTCCCGGCGGACACGCCCCTGCACCTGGGCGGGGACGAGGTGCTGCCGCAGTTCGCCACGCGGGAACAGCAGCGGGACTGGATGCAGAGGCTCGTGGATTTCTGCCGCGAGCACGGGCGCGAGGCCATTGTATGGGATGAGGCCGCCACCAACGGCGTGCAGCGCCAAACCACCATGGTGTGGCACGCTTCCGGCACGGAAACACTTTTTCATTCCGGCGCGCCGCTCATCCTCTGCCCCTGTTCCCACTTCTATTTCGACTACCGCCCCACGGAGGACGACCCCGGTTCCGTACCGGCGGTCATCACCCTGCAAAAGGTCTTTGAATACACCGTGCCGCAAGGCAACATCCACGGCATTCAGGCCAATCTCTGGACAGAGCACATCACCACCCCGCAACGCCTTTTCCACATGGCTTTCCCGCGTGCCGCCGCCCTTTCGGAACGCGCCTGGGGCAGCCCCAAACGGCCTTTCGCGGATTTCCAAAAGGATCTGCGCCTCCTCTACCCGGACAAATGAGCGCCGCTTTTGCGTAAAAACGCAAAAAATGCAAACAGGGCAGAAACTGCGTGCCTATTCCACCATATCCAGGTGGGTGACGCTGCTGCGGGGCTTGGAGCCGAGATCCAGGGCACGGTTGAGAACGTGCTCGGGGTCGGTATCAAAGCGGTAGGCGGTGCAGTCCGGGCAGCACACGGCATCGCGGTCCACCACGGCGCCGCAGACGGTGCAGATTTTGTAGCTGGCGGGATCGTTGGCCACGGTGGTGGCAATCTCCTTGAAATCCGGCTGCATAGTGTGGGCGGGGAAAAGAAAAAAAGGAAGGCGGGGCACCGGATTGCTGCCGATGCCCCGCCCCAAACAAAAACCGAAAGGGAACTTAGGCGATGGAGGCGATAGCCTTGGCAGCCTTGCTCTTGTAGTTGGCTGCACGGTTGGCCGGCACGGTGCCGCGCTTCGCAGCCTTGTCGATGGCAGAGGCGAAGTTGTTGTAGGCGGTGGCGGCTGCCTCCTTGTCCTTGCCGGCAACGGCGGCGTCCACCTTCTTGCGGAGGGTGCGGACGCGGGACATGGCGGAACGATTGGCCGCAGTGCGGGTTGCGGTCTGGCGGATGCGCTTCTTAGCGGAGAGTGTATGAGCCATAATGGTGATAAATGGTTTTCGTTTGGTGAGCGAGAGTTTACACAATTCAGACCGATTGTCAAGCGAATTGGCAAGAATTGCCGAAAAAATGAGTCATGATGACGCAGGGGCATACCCGACAAATGCTTGCCAGCGCGCAAAATAAATGGTAGCATGCGCGTGATGAAGGCTTTGACGAAGGCAGCCGCACTGGCGGCGGTGCTCTCCCTGTGCGCGTGTACGTCCACACGCGCAGGCAAGGCTGCGCCCCAACCGGACCCCGCGCAGGTGGCTGCTCCCGCCACCACGGCGGAGGCAGAGGCTGCAGCCGCCGCCAAGCAGGCCGAGCTGGAGGAAGGAATGAAAAACTCCACCCTCATCGGCCGCTTCTTCTCCCGCCTTTTCGGCTCCGGCTCCCAGGACGGCCCCGCGGAGGGCATTGCGGGAACCGACTCCCAGACGGCAGGTGCTGACGGAGTGATGCCTTCCCCTGAACAGCAGGAGGCCGCGCTCAAGCTGCTGGCGGAACAGGGGGCGGATGCCGCCATCCCCGAACCGGCCAAGCAGGAAATATCCGTGCAAGGCGCGCAAAACGGGCCGCTCACCATGGGGCTGCCGCAGTTCGGGCCAGAGCTTTCGGCAGGCATGGGTACATCCACCCTGGGCAACGGCAGCTCGCTGCCGGCGGCACCGGGGCTGCGCATCCGCAACCTCGCCCCGCCGGAAGAGGCCCTGAGCACAGATGCCAAGCCGGATGCGCCCAAGCCCAATTCCGCGGAAATGAAGGGGCTGCGCTCCATTTCCCTGCCGGAGACCCTTCCCATGGACATTAACGGAAAACTCACCACAGACAAGAGATGACAGACACCCCTCCCCGCAAATTTGTGGCCGAGCCCTTTGCCTATCATCAGGAGGTGGAGCTTGTCATTGACAACCTCACCAACCAGGGAGAAGGCGTGGGACGCATTGACAACTGGGTGGTATTCGTGCCGTTCACGCTGCCGGGAGAGCGCGTGAAGGCGCGTATTTACCGCAATGAGAAAAACTGCTCCCACGCGGACTTGGTGGAGGTGCTGGAGCCCTCCCCGCACCGCATTGCGCCGGTATGCCCGGTGTACGGCTACTGCGGCGGCTGCCAGTACCAGCACTTGGAATACGCGCGCCAGCTGGAGTACAAGACCGCCCAGGTGGCGGACCTGCTGCGCCTGCAAACCGGGCTGGAGCCTGCGGTGAAACCCGCCATTGCCTCCCCGCAGGAATACGCCTACCGCTCCAAGATCACCCCGCACTTCCACAAGCCGAAGGAGGCCAAGATGGGCAACATCGGTTTCCTGCGCGCGGGCTCCCGCTCCGAAGTGTGCGATGTAAAGCAGTGCCCCATCGCCATGGCCCCCATCAACGCCGCGCTTCCCGCCCTGCGCAAATCCGTGCAGCAGGCCGCCGCGCAGTACAAGCGCGGGGCCACCCTGCTCATGCGCGTGAGCGAGGGCAGCGTCATTACCAACAACAACGCCGTGTGCACCGAGCACGTGGGCGAGCTCACCTTCAATTTCCTGGCGGGTGATTTCTTCCAGAACAACCCGTTCATCCTGCCGCTGTTCACGGGCTACGTGGCGGAAAAGGCATGCCAGGGCGGCACGCGCTACCTGGTGGATGCCTACTGCGGCAGCGGGTTGTTTGCGCTCACGCTCGCCCCGAGCTTCGAGAAGGTGCTGGGCGTGGAGGTGAGCGAAACCAGCGCGGACTGGGCGCGCGCCAATGCCCGCAGCAACGGAATCACCCACGCTTCCTTCCTGGCCGCCAGTGCAGAGGCCATCTTCGAACAGGTGGACTTCCCCGCAAACGAGACCGCCGTGGTCATCGATCCCCCGCGCAAGGGCTGCGACAAGGTTTTCCTGGACCAGCTCTTCGCCTTCGGCCCCGCGCGCGTGGTGTACGTCTCCTGCAACCCCGCCACGCAGATACGCGACCTGGTGGAGTTCGACAAGGCCGGCTACGAGGTGGAGGAGGTGCAGCCGTTCGACCTCTTCCCGCAAACCAAACACCTTGAGTGCGTGGCCGTGCTCCGCAAGAAGCCATGACCGCGGATGCCACAGACATCGAGCGTCTGGGCCGCAGCGCGGAGGACTACCTGGAGGCCATAGGCACCCTTTGCAAGCAGCAGGGGCAGGCCCAGGCCAGCGGCATTGCAGAGCTGCTGGGCGTGCGCATGCCCAGCGTCACCGCCGCCCTGCGCAAGCTCGCGGCGGAGGGGCTTATCACCTACGCTCCGTATGCGCCCGTGCAGCTCACGGCCAAGGGGCGCGCCTACGCGGAGCGGGTGATGGCCGCGCACCGCACGCTGTGCCGCTTCATGCGGGAATGTGCAGGGCTCTCCGAATCCCGCGCGGAGGAAGCCGCCTGCCAGATGGAACACATCCTCACAGAGGAGGAGATTGCCGGCATTGCCGGGCGGCTCCCCTAACGCGGGTTGAACAAACAGGCACGCAGCCGTGTCACACTTGCCAAGATGAACCAGTACCGCCTCACCGTCACACAATCCCTGCTCTTCCTGAACATCCTCATCTTCGTGGTGGGGCTGATGGTGCAGCGCCAAGCATTCATGTGCATTGCCGTACCGGAGGGTGGCCCCGTCTCCATCTTCGAGCTCCTGGGCGCGCACTCCTGGTACCTCACATTCAGCAACGGGCAACTCTGGCGCCTGATTACCTACCAGTTTGTGCACGCCAATCTGGGGCACCTGGTGTTCAACATGTGGGCCCTGTACTTCTTCGGCCCCGTGGTGGAGCAAATCATGGGCTCCCGCCGCTATGTGGCGTACTACCTGGCCTGCGGCGTGGCGGGCGCGCTCTTCTCCTCCCTGCTGGCGTACTACGGCGTGTACAGCTCCATTCCGGACACCCCGGATTTCGCAGACTTCTGCAACCGCCTGGTGGCCTATGCGGGCTACAGCACCCCGGCGACCCCGTGGGAGCTGATGCCCATGGTGGGGGCCTCCGCCTCCATCTACGGCGTGATGGTGGCTGCCGCGTTCATGTTCCCGGATGCGCAGCTGCGCCTGCTCTTCCCGCCCATCACGCTGCAGCTGCGCACCTTCGCGTGGGCGGTCATCGGCATCGCCACCGTCGTGATCGTCTTCAACTTCGGCAACGCCGGCGGTGAGGCCGGACACCTCGGCGGCATCATCCTCGGCGCCATCGTTATGCTCGTATGGAAATGGCGCATCATCACCAACAACAAACAATGACTGCTATCTTCGACATGGACGGGACCCTGTTCCCGGGAGACTCCCAGCTGCGCTTTGCGCGGCGCATCCTGAAACGCCACGGCGCGCGGCGCCTGTACCTGCTGCTGGTGCTGCCCGTGGGCATTCTGCGCGGGCTGCGCCTGGTGGGCACATCTTTCATGAAACGCGCCTTCCTCTCCCTGGTGTGGCGCATGCCCAGGGAGGTGCTGGAGGCGGAATGCGCCGCCATGGTGCAGGAGGAGCTGCTGCCCGCCGTCTACCCCGCCCTGCGCGAACGCCTGGACCACCACCACCGCGCGGGTGACCGCACCGTGCTCTGCTCCGCCTCCCCCGGCTGGTGGACCCGCCTGCTGGGCCGCGAGCTCAAGTTCGACTACACCATCGGCACCCCCGTTGCCACCGGGGAGCGCGTGCCCCTGCTGCCGCAGCTTGCCGCCCCCGGCAACAACAAGGGAGAAAACAAGCTCATCCGCCTGCGGAGCCTGGCCATCACCCATGCGGATGTGCTCTACACGGACAGCGCGGCAGACGAGGCGCTCATGGGCATCTGCGACCGCACCGTGCTGGTGAACCCCTCTTCCTCCCTGCGAGCCAAATACCCGGCGGCGGAAGTGCTGGAGACGCACAGCGGGGAGGATTGCGCCACCCTGTCCTTCGCCTGCCGCTGCCTGTTGGGCCTGTAATCCATGATTGGTGAATTCATAGCGGCGAACATGCGGCACCTCTGCACGGCGGTGCGGCTGTGGCTTGCGCTGGTGCTGATGCTCCTGGCGGCATGCTGCCTCACCCTGCCGCCGCATGCCAGCCTGCTGGATTTGCTGCGTGAATACGCGGCCACCAGTGGCGGGATTTTCCCCGTGAGCGTGCTGAGCTGGAAAACCCTTTTCTTTGCCGTGCTGCTGGGGCTGGCCTTTGTGCCGCACGCGCTCGGTGCGCTGTGGAACGCCGTGCTGGGCATCGCCTTCCCGCTTTCACTGGGCTGGCTCACCTGCATGGTGTTCGGCCCGCACCTGCTGCTGCCCGCACCGCTGGATTCCTGCAGGGAGGCCGTGGCTTTCATGCAGATGCCGGACACGGACGGCGCGATGGTATCCCTGGCCCTTTGCGCGTGCATCCTGGCCTTGCTGTGCGCGGCCACGCGCGTGCGGGTGCTGGTCACGGTGCTGGTCAGCCTGGCGCTGTGGTTTGTGCTCAGCGATATGCTGTGGTGGTGGCTGGCGGGCGATGTCTCGCCGGATTCCCTGCTGTACGATGTGGCGCAGCCCGTGAAGTTCCACCCTTGGATATGCGCGCTGCTGCCGGGCATCTTCTTCGGCGTGTTTGCACTGGCCATGTGCATACTCCAAGCCTTTACGAACAGGAAGCGGCCCGCCAAGGCACCGGATTCCCTGCCGGAGCCCGAACCTGCACCCGAGCCCGAACCGCAAGCGGAAGCGGAACAGGATATCACCCCCGCTGAAATCGAGCCTCCCGCCAAACCCGCCGCCGCGCTGCCGGAACCTACCGTGGTGGATGCGGAAGTGGTGGAGGACACTCCCGTTCCCGCGCCTTCCCAAGAACCAGATTCCCAGCCAAAACCGTGATGAAAGCTCTCCCCGCGCTTCTCACCGCCGCCCTTCTCGCCATGCTCCCCACCTCCTGCACCCCGGATGAAACAGACCGTGTGGCCATTGCGTTCCGCCATGTGAAACCCGCTTTTGGAATGCATTTCGGCAAGCCCGTGTTCATCCGCATCATCAAGGAGAAGCGGGAGCTGGAGCTGCATGTGAAAGAGGGTGACGCCTGGCACCTGCTCAAAACCTACCCCATTGCCGGTATGAGCGGGGAGCTGGGGCCCAAGCAGGCGGAGGGCGACTACCAGGCCCCAGAGGGGTTTTACGAGGTCTACCCGAACGCCCTCAACCCGCTCAGCAACCACTGGCTCGCCTTCAACGTGGGGTACCCCAACGGATACGACCGCTCGCTCGGCCGTACCGGCAGCTACATCATGGTGCACGGCGGCGACAGCTCCGTGGGGTGCTTCGCCATCACGGATCCCGCCATTGAGGAGGTCTACACCATGGTGGACCAAGCCCTCAAGGCCGGCCAGCCGTGCATCCCCGTGCAAATCTACCCCTTCGAGATGACTCCCCGGCGCATGCAGCAGGAACAAGATTCCCCGCACATTGAATTCTGGCGCTATCTCCAACCCGGCTGGCAGTTCACCCACGACCACGCCGCTCCCTACCAGCCGACACGTTGAAATGCGATGGCTTTTCCCTGATGGTCCTGTCTATCTTGGCTTTAAATGAAGCGCAATTCAGGCCATCTGCGTACATGGGTGCCAGTTTGCATGAGTAAACACCCGGATCCGCGTATTTGATGGAGGATTCATGGCATCTCGTAGAGAAATGCCTTCTTTTTCTAATCCATGCTAAAAGCCTTGTCGAGCTCTTCGGGAGAAATGACCGTCTTCATGCGCCCGGTCGTATCCTTGCCGGCGCGTTCCATGAAAGCCTCCACGCTCTTATCCATGCGGATTGACAGCTTGCCCATCTCCGCTTCGTTTGCGACAACGGCCTTCTGCAGATCATCCATGTTGAAGACACCGGATTGGGCTGCCGTTCGGACCTTGACGATGGTGTCAATACTTTCGCGAACGGTGGCCGCGCTCTGCTCTGCGTTCTCCGGGGTGCATGCGTCCAAGGTGTCGCACAGGCGGGTCAGGGCAGCCTTGAGTGCTTCCACGGCTTGCTCGGGCGTGGCGAAGTTGGCGGCCTGCTCAACCGGGGCGGTGGCGGGAGCGGCGGGGGCGGGGGTTTGCGCGCTCAGGGGCAGCGCAACCATTGCGGCAATGGTGATGATGTGTTGTATTTTCATGATATGAGTATATGGTAAAGTGGTTTCAAGTGAAAGTTAAGGCAGCCGAGTTCTATTCTGCCAGTGGGGGCATGTTGTAGGAGGCGCGCCAGCGCTCGATGGAGGCCTTTCTGCGCTCCGGGGATGGTTCTGCCTTCTCGATGAACTGAACATACCACTTGTATGCGGTTTCGAGGTCTTTCTCCACGCCGTGGCCGTTTGCATAGCATGAGCTGAGGTAGCGGGCGTCCTGCTCGTTTTTCTCGGCCTTCTCCTCGATGAGCTGCACGCCCTTGCGGGCCAGCTCGGCCCGTTTCTCTGCCGGCAGCTCCTTGACGCCGTTGAGCTGCATGGCCAAATCGAGCATGGCATAGGGACAGCCGTCCTCCGCAGCCTTCTGGAACCAGAAGTTCTCCAGCTCCAGCACATCATCGTCGCCACCGGCGTAGGTGAAAATCATGAGCATCAGCCCACCCAGTTTCCATTCGGATTCGGGGTCGCCCTTTTCCGCGCCGGCCAAGGTGGCCTTGAGCATTTCCTGATTGATGTTGCCCTGGTGGTCCCCTAAGATTTCCATGGTGTCGGAAATCCGGTCTTCGATGCCGGCTGCTTCCTTTGAGCAGCCGCAAAGCATGAGCGCGCACAGGCACCATGCGGTGATTTGTGTTTTGGTGTTCATTTTCATTGCATTAGCGTCCCATAGAGGGATGAGGTTGAGGTTATAGGGAGTCTATCAGTTCCGGGCCGCATTTTCAAGCCTATGGTTCAACGTTGCGCCCCCAGGATGGCATACCGGGGCGATGGAAACGATGTGCGCTGCGGGCCGGGTGCTGGGCACAACGCTGTTTTCGATGTGGAATTCAATGTCGGACATAATTTTTGGTTTTGTATGTATTTTGGGTGAGTTCGCCACTTCCAGCCGCCCCCGCGGCCGATGGCAATCTCTACCCTATATAAGCAGGCTGGAGGGCAAAATGTCGTTTTTTTTCAAAAAAATTCACTTTGAGCCGTTTTTTTGCGCCGAGCGGTGAACGCAAGGCACGCACCGGGGCCTCCCGCTCTCAAACTATACGGAAGCCCCGGATGAAACATGTGCCGCACCCCCAAAAAGGGAAGCCGCCGAGTGCCCCACGCTTTCCCGCATCACCTGCCCGGCACCATTTCAAAGGTGTAGCCCTTGAGGTATTCGGTTTCCGGGATGTTGAGGAGGACGGGGTGGTCCGGGCTCTGGCCGTGTGATTTGACGAGGCGCAGGGTGCAGTGGCCGTCCACGGCGGCATCTGCAATGGTTTGCTTGAAGATTTCCGCGCTGGCGTGGTGGGAGCAGCAGAAGGTGGAAAGCACGCCGCCCACGGGGAGCATCTGCATGGCACGCAGGTGGATTTCCTTGTAGCCGCGCATGGCGCCGCCCAGGCTCTTCTTGTTGCGGGTGAAGCTGGGAGGATCCAGGATAACGAGGTCCCACTTGGGTTCCGCGCCGTTGCGCACGGCCTCGCTCTCCCGCTTCAGGAAATCGAAGGCGTTCTCTGCCACGGCATCCACCTTCACGCCGTTGAGCTGCGCGTTCTTGCGCACGGAAGCGATGGCATCCTCGGAAATATCCACAGCGGTAACGGAGGCGGCGCCCGCCTTGGCGCAGGCCAGGGCAAAGCCGCCCTGGTTGCAGAAGCAGTCCAGCACGCGGCGGCCGCGGGCAAACTTGGCCACCTCCCCGTAGTTCTGCAGCTGGTCCAGGTAAAGCCCGGTCTTCTGCCCGGTGGCAAGGTCTACCATGAACTTGATGCCGCGGCCCTCCGCCTCGAAAGGCTCCGGCTGTTCGCCGCGTGCCACGTAGGTTTCCGGCTCAATGCCTTCCGCCGCCAGCATGGGCGAATCATTGCGCACAATGATGCTGCGCGGGTTGAAGAGGTCGCCCAGGATATCGCGTATGAGCCCCAGACGCAGGTACATGGCCATGGTGAGCGTCTGCACCACCAGCACATCCCCGTAGCGGTCAATGATGAGCCCGGGCAGGCCGTCGCTCTCGCTCCACACCAGGCGGGTCAGTTTCTCACCGGGGAGCAGGCGCTCGCGCAGGGCGGCGGCCATGCCGATGCGGCGCGCAAAGAAATCGCGGTCCAGATCCTGCTTGCGGCGGGAGAAGCGGCGGGCCACAATCTGGGAGTGGGGGTTGTACATGGCGGAACCCAGGTAGCGGTCCCGCTGGTCCTTGAGCAGCACCACGTCACCCGGTTGCGGGTTGCCGAACACCGCACGGACCTCCGTGCCGTACACCCAATCGTGCCCATGAAAGATGCGCGCCTTCGGCGCTATAATCAAGCCTGCCATACGCACACAGGATAACCCAACAGGCGGGCGGAGTCAATTGATTTGAGCTTGCAAAAGACTTTCCATCCGGGGGAAAGCGTGGTAGAATGCCGCGCACGACTATGAGTGACACCACAAAGTACCGCAATCTCGCCATTATCGCCCATGTGGACCACGGAAAAACCACGCTGGTGGACCAGCTGTTGAAAGCCGGCGGCACCTACCGCGAGAACCAGGAGGTGCAGGAACGCGCCATGGACTCCATGGACCTGGAGCGCGAGAAGGGTATCACCATCAAGGCCAAGAACACCTCCATCCACTGGAACGGCTACACCATCAACATTGTGGACACCCCCGGGCACGCCGATTTCGGCGCAGAGGTGGAGCGCGTGATGAAGATGGTGGACGGCGTGATCCTGGTGGTGGACGCGTACGAGGGCCCGCAGGCGCAGACGCGCTTTGTGCTGCGCAAGGCGCTGCAGGAGGGACTGCTGCCGATTGTGGTGGTCAACAAGATCGACCGCCCGCACGCGGACCCCGCGAAGGTGCACGACCAGGTGCTGGAGCTGCTGCTGGAGCTGGATGCCACGGAGGAGCAGTTTGAGGCGCCCTTTGTGTACGGCTCTGCAAGGGACGGCTATTTCATGAACAGCATGGAGGGAGAGCCGCCCGTGGACTGCACTCCCCTGCTGCACCAGATTGTGCAGCACATTCCCGCGCCCAAGGATGCGGACCCGGAAAAGCCGTTCCGCATGCTCATCTCCAACATCGACTGGGACGACTACGTGGGCCGCGTGGCGGTGGGCCGCATCAGCAGCGGCCGCGTGCAAAAGGGAGACACGCTCTACCTGCTGCGCCCGGACGGTTCCCGCGTGCAGGGCAAGGTGACCAAGCTTTTCGAATACAGCGGGCTGCAGAACACGGAATCCACCGTGGGCGAGGCCGGCAACATCATCGGCCTTTCCGGATTCGAGGATGTGGACATCGGCGAGACGCTGGTGGCGGACCCCGAGGGCGAGCCCCTGCCCTTCGTGGACATTGAGCCGCCCACCGTGCAGATGGAATTCAGCATCAACGACGGCCCGCTCGGCGGCAAGGACGGCAAGAACGTCACCAGCCGCGTTATACGCGAGCGCCTGATGCGTGAGATGCGCACCAACATCTCCATCAAGGTGGAGGATACGGATTTGGCGGGCGTGTTCATGGTATCCGCCCGCGGCACCATGCAGATTGCCATTCTGGTGGAGCAGATGCGCCGAGAGAACTACGAGGTGCTCGTCTCCCGCCCCAAGGTGATTCTGCGGGATGTGGACGGCGTGAAGGAGGAGCCCTTCGAGACGGTGTTCATCGAGGTGCCGGACGACTGCGTGAACGGCGCCGTGCGCATTCTGGGCAACCGCCGCGGCATACTGGAGCACATGGAGGCCAACGGCAGCGGCCGCACCTTCATTCAGGCCACCATGCCCACGCGCGGCATCATCGGTTTCGAGTTCGAGCTGGTGAACCTCACCAGCGGCCACGGCATCTTCTCCCACCTCTTCAAGGAGTACGCCCCCTACGCCGGGGAAATCACCACCCGCCAGAGCAGCACGCTCGTCTCCATGGAGAGCGGCATTGCCAGCCCCTACTCCCTGCAGGCCATGGAGGAGCGCGGCCCGCTCTTCATCGGCCCCGGCGACGAGGTGTACGAGGGCATGATTGTGGGTGAGAACCCCAAGCCCATCGATATCCCGGTGAACCCCACGCGCGAGAAGCACCTCACCAACCACCGTTCCGCCAACAAGAACGTCTCCATCCAGCTCACCCCGCCGCGCGTCTTCTCCCTGGAGCGCGCCATCGAGTACATTGAGCCGGACGAGCTCGTGGAGGCCACCCCCCACTTCATCCGCATGCGCAAGCGTATCCTGGATGCCACCGCGCGCAAGCGCGCCGGGTACGCGGAGCAGAAGCTCGGCTAAGACACCCGAACCGCCCGACCCGCCATGTGGGACACCATCGTCAGTTACGGAACAGACGGCCTGCTGTATGCGGCGGCGGTCATCCTGTGCGCGGTGGGACTGGTGGGCTGCGTGCTGCCGTTCCCGGGGCACCTCTTTGTGCTGGGGGCGTGCATCTGTGCCGGCATGGCGCACGGCGAACCCTACCCGTCCTGGTGGATGTGGGGCATCCTGGTGGTGCTCATGGCGCTGGGAATGATTGTGGACACGCTCTGCTCCATGGCTGGAGCCAAGAAGTTCGGCGGCTCCAAGGCTGCCATGTGGGGCGTGATACCGGGCGTGATCATCGGTGCGTTTTTCGCCCCCATCGGCCTGTTTGTGGGGCCGTTCCTCGGAGCCTTCCTGGCAGAGGTGGTCATTATGCGCAGGGAGCTGGGCAAGTCCACCGTCTCCGGCGTGGGCGCCACCCTGGGCTACCTGGCCGGCGTGCTCTCCCGCTCCGCCGTGGCCATTGTCATGCTGCTCTTCTTCTTCATCTTCATGTGGTGAGCCGGAGCGGCAGGCTTCGCGCATAAGGCGCTCGCACCGCAACCATGCAAAATGGCGCACCGCTGCCGGTGCGCCATGCATTTGCAAAGTTTTTCAGGGATGATTACCTGGTGTAGTTGCCGGGATCTTCCGTGATGGTGACATCGTGCGGGTGGCTCTCCTGCAGGCCGCCGGAGGTGATGCGCACAAAGCGGGCGTGGTCGCGCAGGGCGGCCAGGTCCTTGGCGCCCAGGTAGCCCATGCCGGAGCGGATGCCGCCCACCAGCTGGTAGATGACATCACCGAGCATGCCCTTGTAGGGCACGCGGGCCTCCACGCCCTCTGCCACCATCTTGCCGCTGGCGTTCTGGCCGTAGCGGTCGCTGGAGCCGGCGCGCATGGCGCCCAGGGAGCCCATGCCGCGGTAGGTCTTGAAGTTCCTGCCCTGGTAGTGCACCACGGCACCGGGGCTTTCCTCGCACCCGGCAAGCATGCCGCCGAGCATGATGAGGTCTGCACCGGCGGCGAGAGCCTTCACGGCATCACCGGAGTAGCGGATGCCGCCATCTGCAATCAGGGTCACGCCGGCGGGGCGGGTAATCTTGGCCACCTCCTGAATGGCGGTGAACTGGGGCATGCCCACGCCGGAGATGATGCGGGTGGTGCAGATGGAGCCGGGGCCCACGCCCACCTTGATGGCGCTGGCGCCGGCGGCCACGAGGTCGCGCGCGCCGTCCTGGGTGACCACGTTTCCGGCCACCACGGGCTTGCCGAGCTCGCGGAGCTTGGAAACCACCTCCAGCACGCGGCTGGTGTGGCCGGTGGCGGCATCAATGAAGAGTGCATCCGCACCGGCTTCCAGCACGGCCTGTGCGCGGTCCCAGAACTCCGGGCCCGGGCCCACGGCGGCGCCGCAGCGCAGGCGGCCCAGATCATCCTTGGTGGATTCCTGGAAGGCATCGCGCTTCTGGATGTCCGTTTCCGTGATAAGTCCGGCCAGGCAGCCGTTCTCGTCCACGAGCGGGAGCTTTTCAATGCGGTTGGAGTAGAGAATCTTGCGGGCTTCCTCCTGCGTGGTGCCGGGGGTGCCGGTGATGAGACGCTCGCGCGGTGTCATCACGTCCGCCACGGTCATCTTGCTGAGTTTCTGGCCCTCGAAGAGGCGCATGTCGCGCCCGGTGATGATGCCCTCCAGCTTGTTGTCCGCATCCACCACGGGGAAGCCGGAGAAGCCGTGCTCATCCATGATGCGCTTCACCTGGCGCAGCGTCATGTCGCGCGTCACGGTGATGGGCTTGGTGATGACGGCGTTCTCGAAACGCTTGACCTTGGCCACCATGGCGGCCTGGTCCTCAATCCGGTTGTTGCGGTGAATCACGCCGAGGCCGCCTTCACGGGCCATGGCGATGGCCATATCCACCTCCGTCACGGTGTCCATGGGGGCGGAAAGGATAGGCAGGCGGAGGGAGAATCCGGGGCAAAGCTGGGAGGACGGATCGGCTTCGCCGGGAAGGATTGTGCTCAGGCAAGGCAGGAGGAGCACATCATCAAATGTGAGACCAAGTTGAATTTCTTCCATGGCTCAGACTATAACGCCACCGCCTAATTTGCAAGCCTATATTTGTTTTCGCTGCAAAAAAAGCGGTGTGCGGGGCGGGTGCGGGGGCAGAAAGCCCCCGTAATTCAGGGCTGCGCAATGCGCTTGCGGATGGTGAGCTTGTTGCAGCCGTTGGAGAATTCGTACTCCACGGAATCCATGAGCTGCTTGCAGAGGAAGATGCCGAGCCCGCCGATGGGGCGGTCCTCCGCGGAGAGTGTGATATCCGGGTCTTCCTTCTCCAGGGGGTTGAAAGGCACGCCGGCATCCTGGAGCACAATGCTGAGCACGCCGTCCTTCACGGAGGTTTCCGCCTCCAGGTATCCCGCTCCGTCGGAATAGGCGTAGTTGACGATGTTCTCCACGGCTTCCTCCACGGCAAGCCGGAGCTTGAAGAGCAGCCCCTCATCCTTGGGCATGTCTTCTGAACTCATCACGGCCTCGATGATGTTGGCGGTAAGTCCGTCGATTGGATCGAATCTCTTGTACATGATTTATTCAAGATAAAGGTTTCGCAGGTTTTGAATCTCCTGCTCGGAAAGGTGCAATTGGTTGTGCAGATAGTTTTGCATGCCGCCGTAGCGGGTATCGATGATATCCAGCGCGTGCTGCAGGCTGGAGGGATGGATGCCCACCATGGCGGTGACGGTGTCCAGGTCCTCCTGCGTGGCTCCGGCGGCTCTCATCTTGGGCAGCAGGCCATCCAGGCGCGCCTGGAGGGCACGCCGGCTGTACGCGTGGTCGGCCGCAATGGTGGCGCGGTCCGCCCCGAGCGCGGCGAGCACCAGGGCAGAGCCGAATCCTGTGCGGTCCTTGCCGAAGGTGCAGTGCCAGAGCACGGCACCGTCATGCGGTTCCAGCAGGGTGTGCAGGAAACGGGAATACACGACCTGGTTGGCGGGCGTGGTGGCGAATTCGGACACGATTTCACGCGCTGCGGCCTTGGTGGCGGGCTTGCGTGCAAAGCGGATGAGCTGCTCCCCGGTGGGGGGCTGGGGACCGTTGACCAGGAGGAAGAACTCCTTCATGGTGTCCATACGGCGCACGGCGCAGGGGAGCGGCAGGTACTGCGTGCCGGCCGGCAGGAGATCCGGGATCATGGCACGCTCGGCATCGGAGCGGAAATCCACCACGGCGGCCAGCTTGCCGAGCTGCCGGAAATCCGCAGCCGTAGCCTTGGAAAGGTTGCCGCTGCGCAGAAGCTTGCCGCTGCGGATGGTGCGCCCGTCCTCCATGCGCAGGCCATCCAGGGTGCGCGCGTTCATGACGCCTTGCAGCGCAACGGCGCGCTGCGGCGAGTCTGCGGGCACCTCATGCCGCGCCGTGCCGCAGGAGCAGCAAAGCAAGGAGGCAAGCAGGAGCGGAAGGATGGAGAGGGTGCGTTTCATGGCGTGTCAGCTGAGCAGGTACTTGTCTATGAATTGCCTGGTTTGGGGGTGGTAGGTGCCCAGGGTGGTGAAGTACACCATCTTGAGGGCGGCGAAGGCGGATGCCTTCTCCTCGATTTCCGCCACCTGCTCCGGGGTGGTGGCCCCGAAGTATTCGCGCAGGAAAACCTTCCAGAATTCGGCCATGGGCTTGCTGTCCACGTGGTAGTATTTCTTCGTGAGCTCCTCCTCGCTGAGCATGGTGATGATGTAGAGCATGCCGATATCGAACCAGGGGCTGCCCCAGCCGAAGTCGCTCATGTCGATAAAGAGGTTCTCCTTGCCGTTGGTGATGACGTTGCCCATGTGCAGGTCTCCGTGCACGCAGGTTTGGGATGCGGGAATGTTGTTGATGAAGGAGTGCACCTTCACCTTTTCCTCCACCTCCAGCATGTCGCAGTCGTCCACGAATTTGTGGTACAGTTCCGCCACGTTGGGGAATACGGAGGTGTCGCACGGGGTTTCGTGCAGCTTTTTGGTCATGGCGGCAAAGGTGGTGGCAAGCTCCTCCAGGCGCTCCGGCTCCTCGCTCATGATGCGGGCGAAGGACCGCTTGTCCGCCACGCGCTCGAAGGTGAGACCGTGGCGGCGTCCGTCATGCACAATGTCGCCGCTCATGGGCGTGGGGATGCCCATGACAAAGGCGGAGCGCGCTATGCGCTTCTCTCGCTCCACCACCGAAGAGGACATGAAATCGTAGTACAGCTTCATCATGGAATCCCCATCGTTCTTGAAATAGGAGATGGCGGTGTAGCCGTCGCCGGATTCCTTGTAGTCAGACATGTCGATGCGGCGGGAGACGCCCAGGATGCTGATGGTGTTGGCCACGCCGGTGGTCTCGAAGCGCTGCAGCACATCGCGGGTGGCATCCACGATATGGAAGACGAAGCCCTCCCTGCGCGCATGGAGCAGGGCGCGCAGCGCGGCGAATTTCACGCTGGGCACCTGCGCAAAGTTCAAGGTGTACACGCGGTTCTTGGACATGACACCCAGCAGCTGGCGGGCACCGTCTGCATCCAGCACGCCCTCCACCATGATGAGATTGCCGGGCTGTTCCTCAAAGGAGAAGCCGGAGGAGATGCGGCTGAACACGTAGTTCACCAGCTTGGAAAACTCCACATACGCGGTGGTGTTCTCCAGGCCGGAAAAGGCTTTCAGCAGGCCGCGCCAGCGCCAGGCGTGCTCGTGCGGGTCCTTGCAGTGGAACTTGTCCCAGGCGTGGTTGCCCTCCTTGGAGAAATCGCGCGCAATGCCGCGCAGGTTGGAAAGCTTGTCGCCCATGGCCACAATCTTGACCTCCAGCGGGGCGTTTGCCAGGTGGCGCATGGCGGCCTCCTTGCGGGCGTGCCAGGTGTCCTCCGGGCTGGAGCCTTCCACGCGCTTTTCGCTCTCTGCCTCCACCAGGTTCGCCACGCGGTCGCCGAACTCGCGGCGGATATCCTCCACCGTGGTGGGCGTGTCCTCCACCACGTCGTGCAGCGCGGCGGCGGCCAGCATCTCGCGGTCGGAGGTCATGGTGGCCACAATCTCCACGGCTTCCATGCAGTGGATGATGTAGGGGAAACCCTTGCCGCGCCGCTCCGTGTTGGCGTGCGCGTTGATGGCGAAAATCATCGCCTTGTCGAACAGTGAAGTATCGGTATATTTATTGGACATTGGCGGAAGTGTTTTGAATCCATTGGAGCTCCTGCGCCAGCTCCATGATGCGGGTGGCGCGCGCTTGGTTGTACGGGCCGGGGCCGTTGAGCTCCGCGAAGAAATCCTCCAGGGCGCGCTCGCGGTAGCCCTTGTGGATGAGATGGGCGATGCAGAGGTTTTGCAGGGCCAGGGAGGAGGATATGATATCCAAATCCGTGCCGCCCAGCTGGTGCAGCGCAAGCTGGTACGCCGCCTCCGAGTATTCGTGCTTCATCTTTTCCACGTCTCCCAGCGTCTTGAATCCCATCCCCTGCAGCACGTTCAGGTAGCGCATGGGCGCGTCCTGCATCACCTCCGCCTGATTGATGGCGGCAATGCGGTTGGTGAGCCGCTCGAAGGGGTGGATGGCCAGGTAGCTGCGGAAGGTGTCGCCGTTGAGCCCCACCTCGTCAAAGTTGCCGCTGCTCACCAGGGTTTGCACCTTGCGGCGGTAATCGGTAATCTGGCGGCGGATGCGGCTGAACTCGTCGTCCGCCAGCTCCAGCATGCCGGCCAGGCGGGTGAGGTTGCGCAGGTGCTCCACGGGCACCTCCACACCGGATTTGTAGCCGGTGTCGTGGTTGATGTTGGCCCACACGTGCTGCAGTGCGGTGCGCATTTGCAGCTCAAAACGGTATTGGTTGATCTCCGGGTGCGCGGGGTCGTGGTGGAGTTTCTCCGGAATGCGGCAGATGTAGTGGAGCGACATATAGCCGAAGCTGTTGAGCTCATGCATCTTGCGCTTGTCCACGGAGTTCTCGCGGTCCACCTCGAAGAGGTCTTCCACAAGCGCGGCGATTTTGTCCACCTCGTCGCTGTAGAACGTAATGACGCGCGCACCCAGGATATCGGTGATGTCGTCGAGCGTCCGGTACTTGTGCCCCTTGAGCTGGAGCTTGCCGATGAGGCTGTCCTCTGCCTTGATACGGGCCTCCACGGCGGTGACGAGGATATTGAAGCGGCCGAGACACTTGTGCAGCTCGGCGAGCACAATTTCCTTCATCTGGGCAAAGACCGGCTGCATCTCTTGATATTCCTCAAGGATGAGCTGGCAATGCAGGTCCAGGCCGTGGGAATCGGAGAGCTCCATAGCGAGCGTTTTCCCGGTTACTGAATGTTGATGATATTGGAGAAGCCGGTGATGTCGAACACCTCCTTCACGGAGGGGGACATGTTCTTCATCACAAGGGTGCCGCCGTTCTTCATCACGCTCTTCTGCAGCATGAGGAAGAGGCGCAACCCCTGGCTGGAGGTGTACTCCAGCTTGGCACAATCCATGGTGATAGCGGCTTGCTCCGCCTGCATGAGAGGAGCGATATCCTCTTGGAACTTGGGCGCGGTGGTAGTGTCCAAACGCCCTTCAAGCTCCACGTCGTACGCATTTCCGTTATGTTTAATGGTTACGTTCATAGTTCAATCTCAACTTAACCATACTATGCCACCACGCACATGAAGTCAAGCTCATCTTGCTTCATGCGGCAATGTGCGTTCGCATGAAGACTCCCCTTGACTTTCCGCCCACGCGGGCGTATGCTGGGGCGCACCCGTTCCGCACCGCATGGGAGAACCGCAGAAAATCACCTTTGAACAGCAGAGCATCGGCCTCCAGGGCGTGGCCAATGCGCGCGAGCTTGGCGGTTATGTGATGGCGGACGGCCGCCGCATACGCCACGGCGTGCTGCTGCGCAGCGGCAACCTCTTCCAGGCCACGGATGCAGATTTGGCGCGCTTGAGGGATGTGTACAACCTGCGCCATATTGTGGATTTCCGCACCAAGGGAGAAGTGGACCACTCGCCGGACCGCCCCGTGGAGGGAACGGACAGCATCCTGCTCTCTGCCGTGGACCCCTCCAAGGACGAGTGGAGCGGCACCGTGGGCCGCGCACTGGCGCGTGCCGCGGAAAAGAGCGGCGGCATGCGCGCCGCCAAGGATGCCGCACCCGACAGCCTGGCCCTCTTCCTGGAGCTGGCGCGCCACCATGAAGGGCAGGCCATGGCGCGCGGCATGTACCCGGCGCTCCTGTTCTCCGAATTCACCCAGCTGCAGTACGCCACCTTCCTCAACCGCGTGCTCTCCACCACGGAGGGTGCCGTGCTCTGGCACTGCGCGCAGGGCAAGGACCGCACGGGTATCGGCTCCGCCCTGCTGCTTGCTGCGCTCGGCGCGGATACGGAGCTGATTATCGCGGATTTCGACATGTCCAACATCTTCTACAAGGATTTGCTGGACCAGCTCTCCGCCCAGCTGCGGGAGGAGGGATGCGATGCCGCCGCGCTGGATGCCCTGCTCTCCTTCGTGGGCGTGAACACCCCGCGTTTCGCCAAAGCGCTGCAGCTGGTGGAGCATGAATACGGCTCCATGCAGAACTACCTGCTCAACCAGATCTGCCTTTCCGAGGACGATATTGCGCAGCTGCGCGACATGTTCCTGGAAGATTGAACCGCGCGCCCCGGAAATTGTGCTTGATGCCCGCGCGCGCATGTGGTAAGGTGCCCCCTGATTATGGAATCCGAAACACCTCACCTAAGGGGCTCCCTCATTGTTTTTGAGGGGATTGACGGCACTGGCAAATCCACTCAAATCGATTTGCTGGCGCGCTATTTGCGGGCGCGCGGCATGGAAGTGGAAACGGATTTCGAGCCCACTCGCGGCCCTTGGGGCATGAAGGTGCGGGAGGCTGCCCTCTCCGGCGAGCGCCTGAGCGTGGAGGACGAAATCGAGTGCCTGCTGCAGGACCGCCGCGAACATGTGCGTGATTTTATCGAACCCGCCCTGGCCGCAGGAAAATGGGTGCTGCTGGACCGCTACTACCCGTCTATGATGGCCTACCAGGGCGCCAGCGGTGCCAATGTGGAGCGCCTGCGCGAGATGAACGAGGAGTTCGCCACCATTCCGGATGCCGCCTTCTGGCTGGACATTCCCGTGGAAACGGCCCTGCAGCGCATGAATGCCCGCGGCAACGGGCACGATGCCTTTGAGCGGGAGGATTTCCTGGCCGCCGTGGCCGGCGTCTATTCCCAGATGGAGATGCCCTGGCTCCACCGTATCGAGGCGGACGGCCCCATACCCGAAGTTCAGCAGCGCATCCGCGAAGTCATCCTCCAGGAGCTCGGTATTTGACACAGGGCGCCTTTGCACCGTTTGCCGGAACAACGCCTTGCGTGCGTGCGCGCATGCTTGTGCGCGCAACGTGCCGAAAGAGCTTGACAACGGCGGGGCTGAAGAGTACTCTGCGCGCGCATGTTGGATTTTGTAGACAAGGCGCTTAGTACATCAAGCAGTTTTCTGTGGGGGTATATCCTCCTGTTCTGCCTGCTGGGAACACACCTGTACCTGACGGTGATCCTGCGCTTTCCCCAACGGCACCTTCTGCGTGCCATGAGCTATTATTTCAAGCGCCCCGGCCACGGGCACATCTCCCACTTTGCCTCGCTGATGGTATCCCTGGCGGCGAACGTGGGCACGGGCAACATCATCGGCGTGGCCGTGGCAGTGTCCACCGGCGGGCCGGGTGCCGTGTTCTGGTGCATGCTCACGGGCATGCTGGGCATATCCACCCGTTATGCGGAGTGCCTGCTGGCCATCTGCTACCGCCGCAGCGATGAGCAGGGGCGCATTGTGGGTGGTCCCATGTACGTGCTGGAGCACGGCATGCACTGCAAGTGGCTGGGCACCGTGTTTGCGGTATTCACAGCCGTGGCCGCATTCGGCATCGGCAATCTCACCCAGGCGAACGCAGTTTCCAGCGTGCTTCGCGAATCCGCGCTGGAGGTGAATCCGTGGATCACCGGCATAGTCTTGAGCGCGCTGGTGGCAGCAGTGCTGCTGGGCGGGCTGCGCAGCGTGGCTCACACCTGCAAAACCTGCGTACCCACCATGGCAATCGTCTACGTCATCGGCTGCGTCATGGTGCTGGCATCGCACGCGGATGCGGTGTGGCCCGCCATCTGCCTGATTGTGGATTCCGCGTTCAGCCCGCAGGCGGCCACGGGCGGCTTTATCGGCTCCACGCTCATGCTGGCCATGCGCACAGGCGTGCAGCGCGGCCTTTTCTCCAACGAGGCAGGCATGGGCTCCTCCCCCATTGTGGCGGCCCCCGTGCAAACCCCCAACGCCGTGCAGCAGGCCCTGGTGGCCTCCACCGGCCCCTTCTGGGACACGGTGGTCATCTGCACGCTCACCGGCATCACCATCACCACCTGCCTCTATGCGCATCCGGAAATCGCGGCAGAGGATGGTTCGCTGCTGAGCTTCCACGCCTTCGGCACCATAGGCGCACTCGGCTCATGGCTGCTGACCATCAGCCTGGCCGCATTCGTGGTATCCACGCTGCTGGGGTGGTCCTATTTCGGAGAACGCGCCCTGCAGTACCTGGGCGGCGTGAAATGGATCAAGCCGTACCGCATGGTTTGGGTGGTGGCTGTCTTTGTGGGCAGCATCATCCCCAAGAGCGATATTGTGTGGAATTTCGCGGACTGCGCGAACGCGCTCATGGCCCTGCCCAATCTCCTCAGCCTAGTGGTGCTCACCCCGGTGCTGCTCCACCAGACGCGCCGCTACCTGTGGGGCAACCGCCTGGACGAGGTGGACCCCGATGTTATCGCAGAACACCTGAAGCAGGAGCACGTTGCGGACGGCAAATAATCCGGGCGGAAAATGCCTGCAAAAAAATTTTGAACGTTTTCCCGCTGGGGAATGTCTTCACTACATCGGTTCTTCCGGTTGCGAATGAAGGAGAGAGCATTCGGGACCCACTAGACAGGGAGGACTGAGTTTCATAGGTAGTAAGTTGGGTTGCACCCCGCACGGCATTGAGCCTGCGGGGTGCGGCTTTTTTAGGAAAACGCAGCGTTCACAAAAGCATTGTCATACACGGCGGGCGGTGGTACAATCCACCCCGGAAACGCAGTGAAATCGAACGGCAAAGCATATGTATCCGCCGCAGTGGCCGGCACCCTGATGGGTGTGCTGGGCGTCTTTGTGAAGGAGTCCAACTGTTCGGCGGAAACCTGCGCCCTGCTGCGCTTCGGGATTGGCCTCTTCCTGGTGCTCCCTCTGTACCTGCTGCGCCCCAAACACAAGGGCTTCTCGCCGCAGGCGGCCATATCCGGCATCGGCATCGGCCTGTGCATCCTGTTCTACTTCATGGCCATCCAGGGTGTATCCGTGGGCATAGCGGCACTGCTGCCGGCCACGGGGCCCATCTTCGCCACCATTGGGGAGGCCCTCATCACGCGGCGCTGCCCGCCGCTGCGCAACTGCCTGCTGATGCTGGGCGCACTGGCCGGCATTGTGCTGGTGTGCGCGCCGGGCATCTGCGGCGGCGGGGAGGTGAAGTACTACCTGTACGGCATGCTCTCCGGCGTGTTCTACGGCGTGTACCTGCTGCTCAACCGCCTCATTCCACCCAATATCAAGAACATGCAGCGCGCCTTCTGGCAGTTTGTGGCCGGATTCCTCGTGCTGGCCCTGCCTTTCGCCTGGCAGGCGGATCCCTTCGCCCCGGTCCATGATGGCTCCATCCAGTGGCCCTATCTCCTTTGCATCGGCGTGTTCCAAGGCTATGTCGTGATGATTTGCGCGGCCTACGCCATGAAGCACCTGAGCGCCATCCGCTACGGCACAATCGCATACTTGGAGCCCACGGTAGCGGTGGCCATGGGCTGGCTGGTGTACAGCGACGAGATGAGCGTGCTGCAATGGCTGGGCGTGCTGATGGTGTTGGCGGCCTCCGTGGTGCAATCCCTGCTGCCCGCCAAGGAGACTCCGTTGAAATGGCGAGATACCGTCGGAGGGGCTACCGGCAACTAATTGTGCACTCTCCCGCTGCACACGCGATTCCTTCTTGCGTTGCGCGGCAATTGCTGTAAGATAGGCGCGAGCGCACGAATGAGCACGCGAATCACCGCACTGGCCACCATCATCTGCAGCCTGGCACTGGCAGCAGGCCAGCCCCTTGCAGCCCAGGGCCTGTACTACGGCGGCCAGCGCAGCTCCACGGGCAACGCACGCCGCGGCATGGCAGACCCGGCGGAATACTATCTGGGAGCCTACCAGCTCATTCAGGAATCGGAGAAACTGGCGGAGAAGCGCGACTACCGCGGTGCCCTGGGCAAGGGACGCGACGCCGAGCGCCTGCTGGCCGCCATTGTGCGCGATTTCCCGAACTGGAAGCCCAACCTTGTGCAGTACCGCCGCACCACGCTGGCACGCAACCTGGCAGACTACCAGGAAAAGGCCAAAAACCAGCCCGCCACCCCGCGCCGCGACCCGGGGGCCAACCGCGAGCATCCTTCCACCTCCCCCACCTTCGTTGTTGCCCCGGAAACGCGCCCGACCGGCGGCACGGACGGGGAGAGCGCCGAGAACCGCCGGCTGCGCGCCGAGCTCGCGCGCTCGCAGGAGGAGGTTCGCCGCCTTACGGATGCCTACAAGGAGCTCAGTGACAAGGCGGGGGCCCTGCAGCAGCGCATCATCGGCGCGGAGCTGGAGAGCAAGCAGTACAAGCAGCGCTACGCAGAGCTCCAGCAGCGCATTGAGGCAGAGCGCACCGCCGGCAACAAGGTGGTGGATTCCCTCAACCGCCAGCTCGCCGAAATGTCCGCCAAATACCACGCGGCGGACGATGCGCGCCGGGAGGCGGAAACAAAGGTTGCCGAGCTCAACTCCACCCTGGAGCAAACCCGCCTGGAGCTGGAGAAGGTTACCATGGAGCGCGATTCCCTCAAGCAGGAGAACGAGCAGCTGCATGCCATTGTAGACCTTAACAGCCCGGAGAAAATCAAGGCCCTGTTGGACCAGAACCTCACGCTGGACCAGAAGCTCAAGGAGGCGCAGAACCGCGTGCGCGAGCTGGAATCCCAGATGGAGGCGGAGGGTGACGAGCGCTCCGTGCTCGGCCAGCAGTTGCAGGCCGCCCGCCAGGAGGCCGACCGCCTGCGAGAGGAAATGACCGGGCTTTACGATGAGAACATGGCGTACCGCAACCGCGTGTCCGCCCTCACGGAACGCCTCAACAACCTGGAGGCGGAGCTGGAGGCCCAGGCCGCCAAGCCCACCGTGGACCCCGCCCTGGCGGAGGAAAACCAGGTGCTGCGGGAAATCATTGCCAAACAGAAGCGCACACTGGGCATCCAGGCGGAAGGCCGCCGCCTGCTCATTGAAACCTACAAGCAGATGAAGAATGCGGATGCAGAAACCCTTGGCGCACTCAAGCGCCTGGAGGACGAAAGCAATCCGGACCTTACCGATGCCGAGCGCCGCGTGGTGGACACCATCAAGGGTTCGGAAGACGGACGGAAACCCGCCCTCGACGTCAACGAACAGGCAGCCCAGGCCGCCAAGGCCGTCCGCGCCGGGTTGGAAACGGAAGCCCTGGCCACCCTCGCGCAGAAAGCCTTCTCCAAGAAGCGCTACACCGCAGCGGAACAGTTGTACCGCACGCTGGTGGATGCCGAGCCGGACAACGTGCCCGGCCTGGTGAACCTGGGCACCATCCTGCTCTACCGCAACCGCTACGAGGATGCCGTGGAATACCTGGCCCGCGCGCAGCGGCTCTCTCCGCAGGTGGCCGTCTCCTATTACCTTTCCGCGCTCTGCCACTACCGGTTGGACAACATGGACCAGGCGCGCCGCCTCTTTGCACGCACCGTGGAGCTGGATCCCGCCAATGCCGAATCCTTCTTCTACCTGGCCAACATCGAGGGTCTGAACGGCGAGCACGAGCGCGCGCTCAAGCACTACGCCGCCGCCATCAAGCTCAAGCCCGCCATTGCGGATGCCCACTACAACATGGCGCGCATCTATGCGGAAGCCAAGAAGATTCCCGATGCCGCCCGCGCATACGACCGCGCCATCCACTACGGCGCCGAACCGGACCCCGAATTCGAGGACTACCTGCGCAACCACCCGGACAACTCCTCCAAGCCCGGAGCCGATTTGGTGGAAACCATCACCCCGGAGGCGGAGGCCGAACAACTGCGCGCCGAAGACACGGAGATGCAGCAGATTCTGGAGGAACACCGCAAAAATGAGGACGCCAAGGCCGCAGAGAATGCCGAAGCCGCCAACGAGGCCGCCTTCGATGCCCGCTTGGAACGCATCACACGCCCCGTTCCCGCCGCCCCCTCAGCTTCTCCCGCAGGCGCAGGACACGAAACCGCCGCAGACCTCTTCTCCCAAACCACCATCCGCAAGCACGGCAACAAAATTGAGCTGCGACTCAAGAAGCCCCAGCCCCCACGCATCCGCAAACGCGGCGGTGAAATCCTGCCCAGGGAG